>CAYNGF010000045.1:4076-25573 GCA_964396515.1 uncultured Paludibacter sp. | reverse complement strand
ACTTTTATCGAAATAAAAGACGATACCATGAGAAAAATTACTTGTTTTCTGCTTTTTGCAGTAATATTTTTATGTACTGCAGGAAAAAATCCTTCCATAGATCGTAAAGCACTTGTCATGCGCAATAATCCACAAGTGAATTCATTCGATTCGCTTGCAGCTTTTACCGTAGGTAATGGTGAATTTGCTTTTACTGTTGATGCTACCGGATTGCAAACTTTCCCCGATAAATACACTAAAGGTATTCCATTGGGAACCCAAAGTCAATGGGGTTGGCATAGCTTCCCAAATCCTCAAAATTATGAACATTCTGAAACGTTGAAAAATTATAATTTCAGAGGGAAAGAAGAACCATATTCTGTACAGTTTAACGAACCCGGCAGGCAGAGTGATGCTGCCAACTGGTTTCGGATAAATCCTCACCGACTTCATCTGGGTATTATTGGGTTCGATTTTGATGGAGAGGCTGATTTTAAACACATTAAAGATGTGAAACAGCAACTTAACATGTGGAAGGGTGAGATTTTCAGTGCTTTCAGATATTATGATAAACCTGTACAAGTAACTACACTCTGCCATCCAAATAACGATGCCATTGCAGCCCGTATCGTTTCTAAAGAACACCCTTTCCTGAAGTTTCGTTTTCCTTATCCTACCGGCGGACATAGCGACGATGCCTGTAACTGGACGAGTGACCATTTGCATAACACAAAAATTCTGCAACAAACAGCAAATTATATCTTACTTGAGAGAGAATTGGATAAAACCAAGTATTATTTAACGATAGAATGGGAAGGCAATGCACGTTTTGTTGAAAAACAAAAGAATTATTTTATTCTCATACCCGAATCCGATGAGATTTCTTTTGTAGTTGAGTTTATGCCACAAAAACCTCAAGTGCATCAAAAACATACTTTTGCAAAAACCTCCCTCCTTGCTGAGCAGTATTGGAACAATTTCTGGACAAATGGCGCAGCTGTAGATTTTTCGAAATGTAAAGATCCTCGTGCAAAAGAACTTGAGCGTAGGGTGGTTTTATCGCAATACTTACTGGCACTGCAATGTGCAGGGTCCACTCCACCACAAGAAACCGGACTTACTTACAATTCATGGTACGGAAAATTTCACCTCGAAATGATATGGTGGCATCAGTCGCATTTCCCGCTTTGGAATCGTCCAGAATTACTCGAAAAAACATTGAACTGGTATTTCGAAGCATTGCCCAAAGCACAGGAAATTGCTCGCCGGCAAGGATTTCAGGGTGCGCGCTGGATGAAAATGACAGATCCTTCGGCCACAGAAGCGCCATCAAAAGTAGGTTCCTTCCTTATTTGGCAACAACCGCACATTATTTATCTTGCCGAACTGGTATATCGCACGAAACCTTCGGAGGCTTTTTTGAAAAAATTTGCGCCACTCATAGATGAGACAGCCAAATTTATGGCTTCGTTTGTCGATTATGATATGATGGAAGGCAGATACGTACTCAAAGGTATTATTCCTGCACAGGAAACACTATCGGCTGCTACAACTCTGAATCCTCCCTTTGAACTTTCCTACTGGCATTTTGCTTTGAATATTGCACAAAAATGGCGGCAGCGTATGGGGCAAAAACGTAATTTACTGTGGGATGAAATTATTGATAAACTTTCTCCTCTTGCTTATAAAGACAAACTTTATCTTGCTGCCGAATCGGCTCCGGATAGTTACACAGATATTCGTTTTACGTCTGATCATATGGCAGTATTGGGTGCTTTGGGAGTTTTGCCAAAAAACAATCTAATTCGTACTGACTACATGCAAAACACACTCAATTGGGTCTGGGATCAATGGAACTGGGGTAAAACCTGGGGTTGGGATTTTCCGATGACAGCTATGAACGCAGCACGACTTGGTGATACCGAAAAAGCTGTGGGTGCATTGTTAATGGATAAACGAACCAATACTTATTTGGTGAACGGACATAATTATCAGGATGCACGCCTTCGTGTTTATTTACCGGGTAATGGTGGGTTACTGACTGCTGTGGCAATGATGTGTGCAGGGTGGGACGGCAGTAAAGGGAAAAATCCAGGCTTCCCTAAAAATGGTAAATGGAACGTAATGTGGGAAGGATTGCATCCATTACCGTAATTTTGAGAAAGTAAGAAAAAAATAAGTAAATAAGTAAGATAGTAAGAAATTTGAGATATCGTTAGTCAGTAAGTCAGTGTACTATTAATTTTTTTGCATTTTTCATTGGTGCTTCAAAATAATTATACATTGACACAATAATACATAAGCATATTGGCATATTAGCACATTAAAAAATGGCAAATTAATTCATTTATATGAAACGGATAAAATTTAAACTTTTATTGTTATTTACAAGTTTGATTCTTTTTTTAGCTTCGTGCCAAACAGAGCTTGAAAAATACTATCAAACACCCGATTGGTTAAAAGGAAATGCTTGGCAAGTACTTGAACAGAAAGGCGGTTTTTCAATGTTTTTAAATGCTGTTGAACGTTCATCGTATCTTGATCTGGTAAAAGGAAAGGGTATAATAACTGTGATGGCGCCTACAGATTCAGCCTTTCAGGTTTTTCTTACAAAAAAAGGCTATGCTTCTGTTGAAAGTATTCCATTGTCCGAAATCGATAAAATTGTAGGGTATCATTTGGTGTATTATTCGTTTACCAAAGATGCTTTTGAAGACTACAAACCCGGAGGTTCAAGTTCAGAAAACAAGCTAAAAGGAATTTATTATAAATTTCGCACTAAAAGCAGAGAAGACATTACTACTGAATATGATCCTGCGAACAATAATGCACCCCGTAAAGTAATACATCAGGAAAGATTCTTGCCAATATTTTCACATAATTTTTTCGAAAGTTATCAGATTGAATCAAAATCGAACTACGAATTTTTCTACCCAAATTCAAACTGGAAAGTAACAAAAGGCTTTAATGTATCCAACGCTTCCGTAAAGGAATATGCCATAGTTACTGACAATGGATATGTTTATGTAATCGATCAGGTTCTGGAGCCTCTCGAAACTATCTACAACACACTTAGAAAAAACCAGAACTTCGAATTATTCCGCAAGGCTTATGACCGGTTTGTTTCATTTACTTACGATCCTACTTCTTCCATTGAATACGGCAAAGGTGATTCGCTTTACATAATGACACATGGCAATGAACTGCCTCCTATCGCTTCTGAATGGCCTGTACAGGATTATAAACAGCTTGCGTTACTGTCATATGCAGCTTACAACCTGTTCGCTCCCGATAATGCTTCTATGCAGGCTTTTTTCAATCAATACTGGTCAGGATATTACAAATCTCTCGACGATGTAAATTTTGAACCGTTGCTTGCATTGCTTCTAAATCACTTCTATTCTGGTTCTACAATACAGTTTCCTCAGCAAATTGAAGCAGGCAAATTAAAAAGCGCATACGGAACTACCATTCAATTTAATAGAAATGATGCTTCTGTTAAAAGTATTTGTGTAAACGGTTCATTTTATGGACTTAACAAATTGTTGGTTCCTCCAATGTTCGAACGGGTAACAGCACCTATGTATCGAAATCCGAGATACAACATATTTTTGGATATGGCAAAAAATGCCGGCTTCGTACAAACTCTAATTTCAGATGCAAACAACTTTAAAGTCTTTTACCCAACAGATTCAATGATTCTGCTGAACACAAATCTTGAAGGGAAATCAATTTTTTATCAAAACCTGAATCCCCAAAAATATGGAGCACAGGAAGTTCAGATTGATGGCGATAATGGTCCTATTGCCATGTCGGTAAATCAGAAAAAAGCTTTTTCCGGAGGACACGTTGCCACACGCTTAATAACATCAAAAGGCGATGAAGCTATCTATGCTACCTTAAATTCATACAATTATCTGTACGTTAAAGGAAATAAAGTTTACTCTTCGGCAATTTACAATATGGGAGCTCCCGCTAAAGTTCCTCAACTTACCTTACTGGGAAGTTGGCCTAACGGTCAGGCTTATGCTCTTACGGGTGAAAATGCATCGGCACTTGTACCGGAATACAATCAATTTAAAAACATGATAACTTCAGTAGCAAGCCCGGTTGAATTTAATTATTTCAAAAATACCGTTCAAGCCGGAGGTATGGATAAAACATCGCCACCTTTTAATTTCCTGCTCGGCGAACGTTTTATTGCTTTTATTCCAAAAGATGATGCTATTTATGCAGGTTGGATGAACGGAAGCGTACCTGTAACTCCGGCTACAGCTGTTGTTAATTATCTGAAACGATATTTTGTAAATGTAACATCAAGCGGTTTACTCGATTATCCATTCTCGGGGACAGGCATACAAACAACAATCAATACATTTGCTGTGGACTCGAAAGGTGCAACAGTTAAGTTCTCTCTTATTGATCAGGATAATCAGTTGTACATAAAAGATGGTAAAGGAAAGATGGTAAAAGTGCTCCAATTCTTTCCTTATATATATGCCGATGGAGCAGCATATCTGATTGATGGTTTACTTGAAACTGAATAATTTTATCCGATTATGAATATCCTCAGAAAAATTATATTTACAGCATTTGCTTTCGTAACAATACAAATGTTATCAGCGCAAGTATTTATTACAGGTACAGTAACCGATGCAGGCAAAGGAGAACCTCTTACCGGTGCAAACGTGTATGTAATGAATGCGGAAAACCGTTCGTTAGGTGGTTGTATTGTTGATATTAATGGAGAGTACAGACTTCGCATTCCCATGGTGGATAATCTTACCATAGTATATTCTTTTGTTGGGTTCAAAACTAAAACAGTAAAATATACCGGACAAAAGAAAATTGATATAAAATTAGAAGAAGATGGGCGAGTAATTGGCATGGTTGAAGTTACCGCACAAAGAGTTGAACGAAACGCGCTCGGTCAAAGCCCTCGTGAAAGAGTTTCGGCTGTGCAAAAAGTAACTTTGGAAGGAATTGAAACTGCCGGTGTAACAAATGTAACGGAAGCTTTGCAGGGAGCACTTGCGAATGTTGACATACTTACTGGTGCCGATCCAGGTTCGGGTAGTTCAATACGTATTCGTGGAACTTCTTCATTAAATGCAAATTCAAATCCTTTATTTGTCCTCGATGGAGTTCCTATGCCGGTCGATGTTTCTTCCGATTTTAATTTTGCTACTGCCAATTCCGACGATTACAGTCAGTTGTTGAATATCTCACCAATGGATATTTTAAGCATTGAAGTATTGAAAGATGCTGCTGCAACAGCCGTTTGGGGGTCGAAAGGAGCGAATGGTGTGCTGCTTATTACCACAAAAAAAGGCGCTAAAGGTCGAATGTCGTTTACCTACTCAAGCAAATACGAATTCCGAAAAGAAGGAAGTTCAATTCCCATGCTCAATGCGAACCAATATATTTCGATGATACAGGATGCAATATGGAATTCGGTAAACGACATAGGCCAGGGGACAAGTGAAGCAAATACCTATCTCGAATTGCTTTATAATACCAAAGAAATTGGATTCGACCCAAATTGGGTTTATTTCGACGAATACAATCAGAATGTAAACTGGTTACAGCAAATTACGCAGAATGGCATGTCGTTCGATAATAATTTCTCGCTTTCGGGTGGTGGCGAAAAAGCCGATTATCGCTTATCCATCGGGCGATTAACCGAGGAAGGAACTACCATTGGAACAGCTTTCGAGCGTTTTAGTGCAAAATTTAACATGCAATATAAATTTTCCGACAGATTAGATATTTCAACCAATTACAGTTTTACACGTGGCATCAGAAATGCCACTTATTCTGATGGTTATCTGAATTCTTCGGTACGCGGACAAGCACTTACAAAAATGCCTAACATGAGTCCGTATATCATTGGCGATGATGGAAAACCAACCAAAGAATATTTTACGCCATATACGTATTTTCAGGGCAGTTTTGCTTCGAACAGTGGAATTTACAATCCCGTTGCACTCGTAAACGAAGCATTAAACCGCAATACATCAGTTTCAAGTTTGATGATTTTCAATTTACATTACAAAATTGCCAAAAGTTTGGATTATTACGGAATAATAGGTTTTCAAACCAACATGAATAAAACTGAAAAATATTTACCTCAAAGTGTTACGGGCGAATCTTTTATCAGTAAATATACCGGTATCAGTTCCGATGGGGGTTCTGATGTGCTTTACCTTACCACTGAAAACAGGCTAATATTTAACCGCTCTTTCGACGAAAACAATAAATTACTATTAAGCGGTGTTTGGCAAACCACCGATCAGAATACATCTTCATATTCCAGTTCAACTACCGGAAATGCCAGCGTAGGACTTATCGACCCCATTATTGGAAGTAATACCAGAAACTATTCAGGAGGTTCGGGAAATGTGATTTACCGAAGTATGGGCGGATTATTCAATTCACAATATTCTTATAAAGACCGTTATATATTGAATGCAGGTTATCGTATTGAAGCAAGTTCAAGTCTTTCTCCCAAAAAACGCTGGGGTGGTTTTCCCACTGTAGGAGTTGCATGGATTTTTGGGGATGAAAAGATTTTTGAGAAATACAAATTCCTTTCTCTGGGGAAAATCAGGCTTAATTGGGGGCAAAGTGCAAATTCACCTTCAGGATCAGCACCTTATGTAGGTTCCCTTAGTGCCATCATCCCCGGATATGGATATATGCCTGCCATTCAACCTGTTTCTATTCAACTCGATAATATCGGTTACGAAATTATCACACAATCAAATATCGGGATTGATTTCGGGTTTTTCGATAACAAACTGAATTTGACCCTTGACTTGTACGATAAAGTTACCGATAATATGTTACAACGCGATGTAACCATACCTTCAACAACTGGTTTTCCTACTGTTCGATATTTGAACTCAGGCAAAATGCAAAATAAAGGGTGGGAACTTACCATTGACCAGCAAGTACTTCGAAACAATGATTGGCGGTTTAATATCAACTTCAATATCTCCCAAAATTTCAACGAGATTCTTGCATTGCCATCGAACAAACAAGATTTGAATTATACATTTGGTAATAAAAATTATGCCTATAAATTTACAGCAGGTCAGCCGCTGGGTTCGTTTTATGGATATAAATATTTGGGCGTTTACCAGAATACGCAGGAAACTTATGCGGTTGATGCCTCTGGAAATACTATATATGATATTAATGATCAACCGGTAGTAATGCGCAATGGAACTGTAAAAGTTTATCCCGGCGACGCGAAATATCTCGATGTAAACAACGATGGCGTAATCAACAAATTCGATATTGTTTACATTGGGAACTCAAATCCTTTATTTATAGGGGGTTTTGGTTTTAACCTTACGTACAAAACAATTGGACTTGTGGCTACTTTCCACGGTCGTGCCGGTCAGAAAGTTATTAACCGTGTGCGTATGAACAACGAACACATGTACGGAAAAGACAATCAAAGTACAGCTGTATTGCGTCGTTGGAGGCACGAGGGCGACGATACCGATATTCCCCGCGCATTGTATAACCGAGGTTACAATAATTTAGGTTCCGATCGTTATCTCGAAGATGCTTCGTTCCTTCGTATGAAAACGCTGACGTTGAAATATGATCTGCCCAAAAAAGTGGCTGAAAAACTACATATTCGCAAGTTACAGGTGTATGCTACAGGTTACGATTTGTTGACTTTCACGGGTTATAAAGGGCAGGATCCTGAAATTAGTTTATCATTTATTGACAGACTTTATCCAATGTATATCGATAATGCATCGACACCCAAACCATTACGTTTTGCTTTAGGCGTAAATCTTAATTTGTAAAGATCATGAAACTGAAATCTTCAAATATTTTACTCATGTTTATTTTGTTCTTTGCAACTTCATGCGAAGAATACTTAACAGTGTTTCCTGAAAATAATCAGAGTACTGTTCAATTTTGGAAAACCAAAGAAGAAGTGGAAGCTGTAATCGGCGCAGGTTATGTAAAATTACGTGAGGCACAGGAATACCTCTTTTTATGGGGCGAAGCTCGCGGCAACGGGATATATTTTAGCGCTACGGGAACTGCGGGTCAGCTTGCGGCACAAAAACTTCGTCAGTTCGATATTCTTGCTACGAATGAACTTGCAAGTTGGGAAAAACTTTACAAAGTGATAAATATGGCAAATTCGGTAATAAAATATGCCCCGAAAGTTCAGGATGCATCATTCAACGAAAATGTCAGAAATTCATACATTTCGGAAGCATATTTTCTTCGCTCGCTTGCTTATTTCTATTTGGTAAGATTATGGAAAGATGTTCCATTTGTACAGGAACCTTATGTGGACGATACTGCGCCTTATGATGTAGCTCAAACCAAAGGTGAACTAATTTTACAGCAATGTCTCGTTGATTTGGAAAATTCCATCGAAGCAGCAAAAACCCGTTTTCCTGAAATTGATGCAACGAATCCTGTAAATACGAAGGGTAGAGCAACAAAATGGTCGGTTTATACTCTGATAGCAGATATCAATCTTTGGCTCGGAAATTACGATGGAGCTATTGCAGCCTGCGAGTCCGTTATTAATTCAGGACAGGTTGGATTGATAAGTGGTGCAAACTGGTTTTTGAATTATTTCCCCGGAAACAGCAACGAAAGTATTTTCGAAATTCAGTACAGCTATAGCTTGAACCAAACGAATGCATTTATTACATGGTTTTACACCAATAAGTATTATTATATTTCGCCTTATCAGCAAACCCTTTTCGAAAGTAATGCCGGCGACAAACGCGGACTGAATGCTTCATATAACAGTTCAGGTTATATCTGGAAATACTCTGGAATTAACGCTACCACAACAACACTGCGGAACACAAGTCTTCAGAACGATCAAAATTTCATTATTTACAGATTGGCTGATGTTTATTTGATGGAGGCTGAAGCTCAAATCATGAAAGGAGACTCACTGAGCATGCGCAAAGGGCTTGATTTGATAAATATTATACGGCAAAGAGCCGGCATAGCTCCTTCGCTTGGAAGTTCAGAGCAACTCGGATTAATACAAATTTTACTCGAAGAACGCCAGCGTGAGTTTTTTGCCGAAGGAAAAAACTGGTTCGATTTGTTACGCATTGGCACACGGAAAAACCCCGGATTTAAGGAACTCTTTATCGATGGTGTATTACAGGTAGCTTCTGCAAGCAATTCGGCTATGATACGAGCCATTTTGCAGGACGAAAATTCCTGGTACTTGCCTATTCACACCGATGAACTGAATACGAACAAACTTTTAGTTCAGAATCCGTATTATGCAAATCTTGGAAATTAAAAACGGAAAAGAAAGAAAAAAATGAAAAAACTCAAGCTTATAACTGCTATCCTGTCAGGATTTTTACTTTTTTCCTGCGTCGATCCGTATATTGACGATGCAACACTGATAAAAGATACAAATGTACTTCCTGCCGCATCATACATGGAAAAAACCGATTCACTTCAACTTTCGCTTTGGGTTGAATTGTTGAAACATAGCGGATTGTACAATTCTTTAAACTTAGCAGGAAGTTTTACTTGCTTTGTACCAGACAATAATGCCATGAATGCGTATTTAGCAACTGTCGGCAAACAAAAAGTAAGCGACTTACCTGTAGATGCTGCAAAAAATCTGGTAAAATATCACACCATTAAAGGAGCATCGTATAGTGCTGTTAGTTTCGATGAAGGTGTTATTCCTGATTCAACTGCTTCGGGCGATTATCTTGCCACTACATTTAATAAAAATGGCGGACAAATTATTGTCAATCTTGAAGCTACAGTTACAAAAACTGTGAAAACCAATAATGCTTATATTCACATCATTAACAATGTACTAACTCCGGTAACCCAAACGCTTTGGGAAAAACTTCAGGAAACTAAATTCTCAATATTCAGAAATGCAGTCGATGCAGTTGGTTTTGGCGATAAACTCAATACTGTAACAACTGTTGTCAATAACGTTTCGTATAAATATCGTTATACTGTTTTTGCAGTTCCCGATAGCGTTTATGCTGCTGCCGGTATTAATGATTTACAAGGTCTGGTTAATTATCTGAAAGCTGGAAACAATTATTCTTCACCTAGTAATGAATTGAATAAATACGTAGCCTATCATTTAATTCATCAGCAGTTATCTTATGCAACATTATCGGCTTTTGAAATTACCGATACAAAAAGAACAAGAAACTATGCTACAATGGCTGAAAATCAGCTTTTAAATGTATCGGAAGTGAACAAAGTTTTATACCTGAACTATAATTCAACATTAAAATCGGGTGTAAGGCTACTAATAATAAATCGAAATTGTAAAAATGGCGTTTTGCATGTGGTAAATGGAATTATGCCTGTAGAATCACCAAAACCTACTACAGTTCAATGGGAACTTACTGATTATCCTGTGTTAGCTTCAACTTTACCACGTTATCGTACATCAGGACTTACAAGTACTTATACTTACCAGTTGTTACCCGAAGTTGCAACTTGTTATAATTGGCTATCTGTTCCGGAATCGAAACCGGGTCTGTTTTATGTAATAGCAAACAAAAATGATGCTGTACCTTACAGAGCGATTAATTATGATTATTTGCGTATTAACTTAGGAACTTACGGTTGGGTCGAAATGACAACACCAACAATAGTTGCAGGCACTTACAAGATTACTATTGAACATTATAACCCGCTTGCAGCGGAAGCACAAGGCAAAATCTGGTTTATTATTGATGGTGCTTATGTTGGAACCCAGGTTGCTACACGGGGAGCTTCAAAAACAGCCAATCAATTCCTGAAAACGCAGTTCGGAACCATAACATTTCCTACAACCACAACGCATAAAGTGAGAATTCTGGCAGCCGATAATTTTGCTTCGGACCTCGACTGTCTGACCTTCACACCATAGATATTAATTAAAACACTAAATATTAATGATATGAAAACTACTGAAAATATCAACAATCGGAAAAAGTTTGACCACAGGCTTCTAAACTTTTTTCAACATATTCAGGAAGTAATCAATATTTCATTATTTCTGAAATACATTTTGATTCTAACGATAACAGTCGCGATAACATCTTGTAATGATAGGTGGGACGATTACTACGGAAATGCTGCAATGGAAGATAGGACGGAAATGACAGTATTGGAATATCTCAACACTCATCCGGAATATTCGCAATTTCTCAATATGCTGAAAACAAATGGACTTGAAGATGAACTAAAAAAAGACCATCAAATTACTGTTTGGGCAGTTTGCAACGATTCGATGAACATCTCGAATGTGCAACCCCACGATACACTCCGCATGCGGTATCACCTCAATTATTTACCATTCTTACGTACTGATTTGAAAAATGGTTTACGTATTCGCTCACTGAACGGAATTTATTTTCAGATTTCTATACAGGAAAATAAACTCTATGCTAACGCTTCGCAAATATTAAAATCGGTAAAATTGAAAAACGGAGTTGTGCATGAAATTTCCCGATTAATGAAATCGCGGATTAATATCTACGATTATTTAAAAGGGCTTGATGATAATTATTCACTTATTCGAGACTCGATATTCAAATACAATGTAGAGAAATTTGACAAGGCAAACTCAGTGCCTATCGGAGTTGATAAAGAGGGAAATACAATTTACGACTCAGTATTTTACATCTATAACCCTATTTTCGAAACCGTTCAGTTCAATTCCGAATTTAAACAGTTTACAGTATTCTTGCCCTCGAATGCCGTAATTCATAACTGCATGCAAACCCTTACCGACACCTATCGAAAGATGGGGAAAGTAGTGGAAAAATCCGATTCGGCACTGGCACTGAAATGGATAAAAGAAGCCATGTTTTACAACGGAGAAATTACCGAATTAGGCACTGCTGATATAAAATCAGCTTTTAACCGCGTTTGGCGACCTGGAGTTCAACAGGTAGATATGCAGAACCCTGAATACATGAGCAATGGTATTGTTTACAACATGACTAAAGTTAAAATACCTAATAATGTGATAATTAGCAGAATAAAATCGCTTGTTCATTATTGGGAATACCAGGAATATCTCTACCCGCAAGAGGGTGATTTGTATGTATTCAAAGGTTTGGCGAAAAACCCTGAAGTTTTTGTTGGCGATGCCACTCCCAAGCCTGCAATTTTACCCAATTATGTTTTATTGCAACTTACCGGCAATCCTGAATCGACCGAAGAATTCTCCGTAGAATTTTCTCCCCTTGAAAGATATGTAAATCCTGAAGATGGAAAATACAAAGTCAGAGTAATGGAAGTACCAACAGGTGAATACAATTTTTATATGGGCTTCCGAAGTTCAGGCCATCCCTATGTAAATATTTATTTTAACAATAAACTGATTGCGTCCAATGTTCAGGCAAGTTTATCCACGCCCTGGAACTACGATCGTGTTACAGAAACAGAATATGACAGGGATCCTGTGAACGGAGTAAAAAGATGGGATGGACTTGGTGGGTTGGCGGGCGTAGTTACCATCCCAGGCGAAGGAATGAGTTCGTTCAGGGTAAAAGTTGAATTTAATAAACTTGAATCGGCAGGAGCAAAAAAAGTAATGCAAATTTACCATTGGTCATTGAAACCTACTGCCAATAATTATTAATACGTTTATTCCAATATCCCGATATGAATAAAATAAAATTGTGCTTATTTTGCTTGTTTGCCTTTCTGAATATTACTTGGCTTACATCACAAAATCTTCGAACAACAATTGAAGGTGTTGTACTCGATCCTTTTAAAAACGCTCCTATTGAAGGAGCTTCGGTAAATGTTACCGGTAAAACAACTTCAGTTTTAACCGATGCTCAAGGGAGATTTTCGGTACAAACCAATGTTGAGGGTGCGCAAATTTCAGTTTTCTTTCCCGGTTATTACTCCGCAACTCAAGTTGCAACACCTTCGAAATTAATGCGAATATTTCTGATACCTGTAAGTAAAAAATCATATACTGATAACATATTAATACCGTATAAAGGTGCTGTAAATATCCGTGAAAAACAAACAAATCTTTACTCTGTTCAGAAAAATAATATTCATGATGCAATAACCGAAACAGAGCAAGTACTTTCATTCATTCCGGGAGTGGAAATTATTGGAAAAAGTGGCATGCCGGGTGAGGGTAGTTTTTTTAACATCAGAGGTTCTTCATCCTTTACCGCTTCTTCTAGCCCGCTTATTGTTGTCAACGGAATTCCTTATATGCCCGATATGAACGAATCCGGAATTATTGGTGGATTTTCGAGAGATATTTTGAGCTTTTTAAATCCTAAAGATATAAGTAACATAACTGTTTTAAAAGGTTCTGAAGCAACACTTTATGGTTCACTCGGCTCCAATGGCGTAATTCTGATTGAAACGGATAAAGCAACCGACCTTGATACAAAAGTTGATTTTACTACTTTAGTTGGACTAGATCTAAATCAATCACGCTTACCGGTGATGGGTGTTACCGATTATAAGAGTTATATAGGCAATGTTGCTCTCACCAAATACGATGATATGGCAAAAGTTCTCGAAACTTTTCCTTTTCTGGTTGACGACCCGAATTATTATTACAAATATCTATATAACAACAACACTGATTGGCAAAATCTGATTTATGCGCCCGGAATAACTACCGATAATGTATTGAAAATAAAAGGTGGTGATGCTATTGCAAAATACGATGTATCTATTGGATATAAAAATAAAGGCGGACAACTTAAAAACACAGGATTTTCAAAATACTATGCCCGTTTGAATTCAGATGTGAACCTGAGTCGTAAGATCAGTTTTTATTCATCTATTTCAATGGCATACATGAATTATAACGTACAGGAACAGGGCATTTTACCCGAATCAAATCCATTGCTAGCTGCGATGAAGAAAGGTCCAATCTTCTCCCCTTATAAAAAAGATGCAGATAATAATCTTTTACCCGATTTTGCTCCTATCAGGGATGCTTCTAATTTAGTGATAGAAAACAATATGGTTAGTAACCCCCTGGCATTGATTAATATAGTAAAGGGAAATCAACACGATTACGATGTTCATATTAACGGAGGATTAAATTACAAGTTGAACGAAAACTTTAGTCTGAATGGAATTCTCGGTTTGTATTATAATTATTCCAGGCAAAACATGTTCTTGCCGGGTGTAACCGAAAAAAGCATTATGCCGCTTTTCTATCAACTTGCTAACAACACTGTACGCTCAGCGCAGGGATTTACATTCAATAATTATTTCAATGTAAATGCTAATTACAAAAAAATATTTGATCACATTCATAAAATTGATGCAACAGCAGGCTTCCAACTTGCAAGTAACTATACCGAGTATGATGCAGGTACCGGTTACAATACTGCAAATGATTTTTACAAAACCCTGGGGTACGTAAATTCTACAAGCCGGAACTATTTCGGATACAATCACGCATGGAACTGGCTTAACTTCAACACTGTAATCAAGTACGATTATAAAAATATTTTGGGTGTAGGCTTAACAGGTTCTTTTGATGCATCATCAGCTACAGGTATCGATGCCCCTCTCTTTCAGTTTTATCCGGCCATAAATGTAGTTTGGAATGCAGCAAGTTCAGTTTTATATGATGTCGATGTTATTAATAAACTTAATATTCGTTCTGAATATGCCATAAGTGGAAATAGTCGTTTTTCATCAAACCTGAGTAAATATTATTATAGCAACAAAGTATATCGCGAACTTTCAGGATTGACACTTGCAGGTGTTCCAAATACAGAGATTATTCCTGAAACAAAAAATACACTAAATTTTGGTATCGATGCTTCTATGTTTAAGCACCGTTTGGATATTACTGCCGATATTTATCGTGCTTTGAATCATAATCTGATTATGCCCGTTTCTGTTTCGGCGGCTTACGGAACGAATTATCTCTACAAAAATGCTGCTTCAGCTGTAAATACCGGCTTCGAGGTAGGAATTAATTACGCCGTAATTGTTAAAGGCGACTTCAGATGGAATGTAGGAGCTACTGTTACAGGGAATAAATGTGAAATTACATCACTCGGCGGACAAAATACGATGATATTCCAAATGTCCGATGGTTCGGCGCTTATTTCTGAAATTGGCAAACCACTTTACAGTTTCTACGGCTATCAAACTACAAACGGAAATTCAGTGTTTGCATCAACAACCGACGCGCAGGCGGCTGCGTTGAAAAATTCAGCAGGTAAAACATTCAGACCGGGCGATGTGCATTTTGTTGATCAGAATTCCGATGGCGTTATCGACGATCGCGATCGCGTAAACCTTGGAAGTGCAGACCCTGATTTGTTTGGAAGAATTTTTACAACTTTTCAGTATAAAAATTTTGAACTTTGCGCAAATTTTGGATATTCGCTCGGGAATAAAATGTACAATGCTGTACGTAGAAACATGGAATCGATGAGCGATTTTACAAATCAGCTCGTTTCGGTTAACAAACGTTGGATGAGCGAAGGTCAAGTTACACAAATACCTCGTGTTGATTATGGCGACCCAATGGGAAATAACAGATTTTCAGATCGTTGGATTGAAAATGCATCGTATCTTAAGTTGAAAGAAGTTGCGCTTAGTTATAAATTTAATTTCATGGAAGGTTCAACTGTATTTTTATCGGCTGAGAATCTGTTTACAATTACTGAATACCTCGGACTTGAGCCCGAAACTATGTATTCGTATGATGTATCGCTTCGCGGATTCGATTATGCCAAAATACCATTGCCACGTTCGTTCAAATTAGGTTTTAATATAAAATTATAAGCGTTTATGAAAAAAACAATATATTTTCTGCCCGTTCTTTTACTAAGCCTGCTGCTTGCGTCCTGCGACGATTTTTTTAATCCCGACACCTCCGATGTTCTTCTTGAAAAGGATTATGTAGGCGATTATACCGAATTGTATTCAGGTTATATGGGACTTGCTGCTTCACTCCAAAGTGTTGCCGACAATGCCTCCTTTCTCGAAGGTTTACGTGGCGATTTACTTGAGCCTACGCCCAACGCTACACGTGAAATGTGGGATGTATATAACTATGCCGATCTTACCGGCAATTTATTTGCAAGTCCGAAAGCATATTATAATATCATAATCAATGCCAATGACTATCTGGCACATGTATTCAAGTACAGAAGTAAAGATTCAACATCGGTTTCTAAAAGCGTATTCGAAGGGTTAATCGGAGGCGCATTGCGTTATAAAGCCTGGGCTTATCTTCAAATTGCAAAAATTTATGGCGAAGGCATTTATTTTGACGATCCCGTAACTTCTTATGGTGCGCTGGATAAATATCCGGTTTTACAGTTTGATGATTTAATTGCAAAATGCATTGATTTGATTGAAATCGGAATGAATGGCGTGAATGGCAAAGGCGATGTACAATGGTCAACTGTTTTATTTCCGGGACAGGGTGCTTCACCGACATCACTTTCGTGGGATAAAATTTCTCCTCCAAAAGAATGTTTGCTCGCTGAACTTTATCTTTATAAAAACGATTTTGAAAAAGTAAAAGATAATTGTGTAGCTCTTATCAAACGTGGTGGTGAAAATGAAGCATCGTATCAACTCAACTTGAGTGAGTACAACGGCGAATGGAAACTTTTTGGTTATCAATATACACGCAAAGAACACATTTGCCTTCAATTTTACGATTATTCTCTGCATCAAACGAACCGGTACATTGAATATTACTCTAATTCTTATCCGAATAAATATTATCTACGACCAACACAGGTTGCCCGCTCACGTTTCGAACGCCAGACGATGTCAGGTATTGCAAACGATCGTTATCGTGGCTCAGGAGTTACATATACTTATCGTAATGGCGATTGGGTTTTATACAAATTTCTACAGGCAAACCTCACTTCCGATAATGTTTATCGTAACGATGTGCCGATTGCTGTTTATCGTGCCGGTGAATTACATTTATTTTTAGTTGAAGCGTTGGTCGGGCTCGGAAGATTTCAGGAAGCACTCGCGTTTTTGAATGATGGCATTGGTTCGTACTATAACTCAACGACAGGTAAATTCAATCCTCCCTTCAGCGAATATCCAACATGTTTGTACAGAACATCGTCAACCAGCGAAATGGCTAACCGTGGCGTGCGTGGCAGAGTGGGAGTCGATCCGGTGGGAACTTTCGCGCTTGCAGCCGGAACTACAGCCCTCGACACATTGAAGTTTATGCAAAAGCTCGATTCGCTTATTGTGGAAGAAACCTTACTGGAACTTGCCGGCGAAGGAAAAGGCTTGTATGCCATGAACCGTATGGCTCGTCGATGGAGTGCCAATGCCGACAAAAGTTGGGCTTCGCGCTGGATAAATAAAGCCGGAAATGCAGAAGCGAATAATTTATGGGGCAACAAAGTTCAGAACGACTGGGCTGAGAAAATTGCTCAAAAATATACCAACGGAGAAGGTGCCAAAGTAGGATCACTGCTTAAAACTGATCTAAAAAACTGGTTTATCAAATATCCATTGAGGAATTAAGTCAAAACAAAAAGCAACCGGAACATTCGCTTAAAAAAATGTTCCGGTTGCTTTTAAAGTAAGTCCTTTCGTTATTTAATTATTCCTTTGTCTGTTACCTCCGCCTTCCCGAAAGCGTTGTTCACGTTCGGCACGTTGTTTTAGGTATAATTCCATTTTTTCCTTACCAATAATTTTTTCGAGTTCGGCATCTTCAGTTTTACGCATAGTTTCAAAATGTTCTCTGCGTGCTTCGGGAGAAAGATCGCTGTTTCTGTTTTTTTCTCGTCTTTCAGCCTGTGCTTTATAAAGTTCCGTCACCTGTGCTTTTTGCTCGGCTGACAGTCCGAGTTGTTCAGCTAAACGTTCTGCTCGTCTTTCCGGTGTAAATTGTGAGCGGTCAAAATTGTTTCCTCCGCCCGAGCGTTGTGGGTTTTGTGCCGACAGGCTGATGGTGAAAATGGCAGCCAAAGCTAACATTAAGAGTTTCTTCATGATTATAATTTTTTTAGTTTGTAAAAATTACTTTTTTATAGCTTTGACTTTACCGAAGTGAATTAGTTTAATTTAATCGATATTTTTTTTGTGGTATAACAAAATTAAACATTGTCAGAATACATCTTCTTTTTTCAGTTTCTGATATTTGATAAATCTTTTTGCTCCTAAAATTTTTTTTAGTTTAGTTTTTTGAACATCCTTAATTTTATTGATCCTGGCTTTTTCTTCTTTCTTTTTCAGATTTAGTGCTTTAATTTTTTCTTTTCCAAGTTGAGTTTCGGTTAATACCTTTAGTACTTCAGTTTGTTCACCCGATGTAAGATTAAGCTCACGGGTCATAATTGTTAACCTTTGCTCAGCTGTAAGTTTCGTTTCTTTTTTGAGCTGTATTGAATTATTTTCCTTTTGTTCAGATGCTGAAATTAGTGAAGTTAAAAGTATTGCAAGAAGCAAGATGATAGTTTTGGATTTCATATTCCCACAGTTTTAAAACAGTTTATATTTACTTGCAAAGTTAATTATTTATGCCAAACAGAACACCTGCAAATAAAAAAATCACTTTCATGACAATGATTGTCTCGAAAGTGATTTTCCTTTTTTATACCTAAACCCTAAAAATATTCTATTTTTTTGCCTTTTTAAGCAGTACTTCATCAATTGCCTGTTTGAAAGCATCCTTTGGCATAGCTCCCTGAGCCATTTGAGGATTTTCTCCCATTGGACAGAATAGTAGTGATGGAATACTACGAATACCAAAAGCTGCCGCAAGCTCCTGTTCAACTTCCGTATTAACCTTGTAAATGTATATTTGTCCGTTGTATTCTTTTGCCAATTCTTCAAGTATTGGTGCTATTACTTTACAGGGTCCGCACCAGTCAGCATAAAAATCGATAATACAAGGTTTATCTCCCAAATACTTCCATTCCGTCGGATTGGTTTCATAGTTTGCTACCTTGGCCAGGAAATCCGCTTTTGTCAAATGTATCGTTCCCATTTTCTTTTCTGTTTTTGTTTCATTATTTGCATTTGTATTATTTTCTTTTGTTTTCCCTGCACATGCAGCAAAAGTTATGATTGCCAGCAATACTACTGACCCAATAATTTTTTTCATGAATTCCGTATTTTATTGTTTATAATTATATTTATTATCTTTTATAAAACTGTATCTTCACCATCTTCTTCAATAAATCCTTCCAGTTTCAGTATTTCTTCGATTTGGGCTCGGTTTACCTCATCCGTATGATTTACTTCAATTTTTCCTTTAATTCTATCAATTTCTGCTCCAAATACACCTTGAAGACTTCCGAGTGTTTTTAAAACTTTATTGTTACAACTCAGGCAACTTTCTTCTGAAATATAAAAAGTACTATACATATTTTTTTATTTCTCAGTTTTCAATTTTTCAGTTTTAATAATTTCACTCTCTTTTCGCTGAGGGATATTCGTTTGACATGCATTTCCGGCACATCCAATGTTAAAAATTGCCTGTACGCCAAGAAAAATTGCTCCCACCAGATACATTTCTTCTTTGGTTGAAAAATAAGCTATTGTTAAAACTATCGTGAGTATTGACCTTACAACGCGCGCAAAATCCCAGTTTGAAAACCACTTTTTAATGCTGTTCATCTTTTTTATCCTTCATTTTAAATAAATCGAAAACTAAATATCCTATCAATGCTCCATATAAAACACTGATATATGGATTTGATGTAATAGGACATGTACCACTGTTGCAACCAATAAAGAAATAGTATAAAAAACCACCTATTGCCCCGACAATGATACCGATAATTTTAAGTATGTGTTTTGTTATAAATGCTTTTACCATTTTGATTTATGAGCTTTTACGATGCACAATTACATGATTTGATGCAATCAATAATTTGTACAATCTGTTTGTTTTTAAGCGAGTAGTAACTGTTTTTCCCATCGCGACGATAATTCAATATTCCTTTTGCGCGCATATCAGTTAAATGATGCGAAAGTAAAGATTGTTCACAATGCAATTGTTCTACAAGCTGTGTTACATTTAGTTCATCATGTGCCGATAGTAATGAAATCACACAGAGTCGTGTGCCGTTTGATATCGCTCTAAGTGTGTAAGCAGCTTCTTCCATTTGTGTTATTTCTTCTGTTGAAACCATTGCTTCAATATTTTTCGACAAATATATGAACATATATTCATATTATCAAATCATTTTTATTTTTTTAAGAATACATTTATTTTTTGCTGCTATAAAAAACTGCAGCAATAATCTTTATAGAAATGAATTAGTACATTTTTAAAAGTAAAAAAGTATCTTTGCACAGAAAATTTATTATTGAATGGAAAATCAGTCAACTATAATTTGCAGGAATTTAATACCTGAAATAGAAGCGATTCTTGAAAATATATCAGCAAGCGATATTTTTATTTTGTGCGATACCACTACTGAAAAACTTTGCTTGCCGGTATTACTACAATCAGAAACGCTTGCAAGCGCTCACGTTTTTTCAATTCCGGCAGGCGACGAAAACAAGAATATTGATTCGGCTGTAAAAATTTGGAAATATCTGACTGAGAATGGAGCTACACGCAAATCGTTGATGATAAATCTGGGGGGCGGAATGATTACCGACATAGGTGGTTTTGCTGCTTCAACTTTCAAACGAGGTATACGTTATATTAACATATCAACTACATTACTTGGGGCAGTTGATGCAGCTACCGGAGGAAAAACAGGGATTAATTTTCTGGGATTAAAAAATGAAATCGGTGTTTTCGCACCTGCCGATGCAGTTCTGATAGATGTTGAGTTCTTTAAAACGCTCGATACTAAAAATTTACGTTCGGGCTTTGCCGAAATGGTGAAACATGCTCTTATTGATAAACGCGAAGAATGGAATGAAATTCTTAAATTTGACCTTGAAAATGTAGATTTCCATGTATTGAAAGAACTTGTTGACCGTAGTGTGAAAATTAAAGAACGAGTGGTTGAGCAAGACCCGACCGAAAAAAACATTCGAAAAGCGCTGAATCTGGGGCATACCTTTGCACATGCATTCGAAAGTCTTTCGTATCGGCAAATGAGACCGGTGCTGCATGGATACGCTGTAATGTGGGGTTTGTTGTGTGAATTGTATCTTTCGCATGTGAAATTAAATTTCCCCAAAGATGATTTATTAAAGTTAAAGTATTTAATAAAAGAATATTACGGCACGTTTATTATCGATTGCGACGATTACGAACCTCTTTTCGAACTGATGACACACGATAAGAAAAATGAATCGAAAGAAATAAATTTCACATTATTGACCGACATAGGTGAGATAAAAATAAATCAAACTGCAACAAAGGAAGAAATTTACGATTGTCTCGACTTTTTTGCAGGATGCTAACAAATGTATATTTTAAAAAATCAATCATAAAATAAAGTTTTCTTACTATCTCATTTCCCCCTTTAGGGGGTTAGGGGGCATATTTTTAAATGATATGAAAAAAACATTAATCATAGGAGCAAGCAATAATCCTGAACGATATGCTTACA
>CAYNGF010000045.1:0-3976 GCA_964396515.1 uncultured Paludibacter sp. | reverse complement strand
ATGAAAAAAACATTAATCATAGGAGCAAGCAATAATCCTGAACGATATGCTTACAAAGCTGCAGAGCGTTTAATTGCCCACGGACACGAAATTGAATTACTTGGAGTTCGTCCTGATACAATTTTTGGCAAAACGATCGACACTGAAAAAAAACAGTACGAAGGAATTGATACCGTAACACTCTATGTTGGTCCACAGCGTCAACCTGAATATTACGATTTCGTGGTTTCGCTCAAGCCAAAACGTGTTGTATTCAACCCCGGCACCGAAAATCCGGAATTTGAAGAAATTTTGCATAAAAACGGAATTGATTGCGAAATTGCATGTACATTAGTGCTTTTAGGAACAGGGCAGTATTGAAAAAATTAAAAATGGTAAATAATTAACTCGTAAATTGTTTTATGAAAATAGCATTAATAGGATACGGTAAAATGGGCAAAACAATCGAACGTATTGCCTTGGAGCGCGGACACGAAATAGTGTCGGTTATCGATATTGAAAATATGGAAGATTTTGATTCGGACAACTTCCGCAGCGCCGATGTTGCTATTGAATTCACTGCACCAAAGGTAGCAGTCGGAAATATTCGTAAAGCATTCAAAGCCGGAGTTCCAATTGTATGTGGCACTACAGGATGGCACGAACATTTACCTGCCATTAAAAAAGAAGTAGAAGAACACGGACATACATTGTTTTGGTCGTCAAATTACAGTTTGGGGGTAAATATTTTTATGGCAGTAAATAAATTTCTGGCCAAAATTATGAATAATTATTCGTTGTACGATGTAGAAATGACTGAAGTTCACCATACACAAAAACTGGATGCTCCAAGCGGAACTGCTATTACCTTGGCAGAGGGAATACTTCAGAACATAGAAAGAAAAAATAAATGGGTTTGCGATGTGCCTGCTCAACCCGACGAATTGAAAATTACTTCGGTTCGTGAAGGGCTGGTTCCCGGAATTCACTCTATTCGATACGAATCATCCTTCGATTTTATTGAAATAAAACACGAACTGAAAAGTCGCGAAAGCCTAGCACTTGGTGCAGTGATAGCAGCTGAATTTACTGCTGGCAAAAAAGGATTTTTAGGCATGGAAGATATGTTGAAATTTTGAAATTAGTTATTTTTTAAATATAAAATTATGAGTCAGGAACAACCGACATCTCGTTTTCATCACCCTATTAAACAATGGATAAAAGCCATTTTTTGGTGCATAGTTTACATACTTTTCATTGTTTGGGTAGGCAATTTTTGGTGGTTATTTTTACTCCCTTTGGTGTTCGATGTTTTTATTACCAAGTATGTGCCCTGGACTTGGTGGAAACGTTCGAAAAATAAAACTTTTGTAGCCATTATGGGTTGGGTTGACGCTATCGTATTCGCCTTAGTGGCTGTGTATTTTATCAATCTGTACCTGTTTCAGAATTATCAGATTCCATCTTCTTCACTCGAAAAAACATTACTTGTAGGTGATTTTTTGTTTGTGAGTAAAGCAAGTTTTGGCCCACGCGTACCAAACACACCCCTTTCGTTTCCGTTAGTACAACACACTTTCCCTGAAATACTTGGCGGAGGTAAATCGTTTATCGAAAAACCACAATGGGAATACAAACGACTGAAAGGTTTTGATAAAATTGAACGGAACGATATCGTGGTTTTCAATTTCCCTACCGGCGACACTGTTTGCGTTAAACAGCAAAATCCAGATTATTACACCCTTTGCTATTATTATAGCAGGGATGTGGTACATGCCCGAAAAGATATTTTCGGCGAAATTGTATATCGCCCGGTCGATCGCCGCGAAAATTATGTAAAACGTTGTGTGGGTTTACCCGGCGATTGGCTCGAAGTGAAAAATAATTCCATTTACATCAATGGTGTGAAGGAAGAAAAAATTCCCGGTTTGCAGTTTAATTATTATGTTCAAACCGATGGGACGCGACTTTCGGCAGATTTGCTTGACAAAATCGGCATAAGTAATGATGATCGTATTTTGTACGATAATCAGCAAAATTACGAAGAAATTATGTCCGTTGGGCTCGATCCACAGCTGCCGGTGTATCATTTCCCACTTACTGAAGAAATGTACACAAAGATGCAGAACGTAACGGGCGTAAAAACTATAAAAATAGAACCTGCATGGCGTGGAGGCGAAGTTTTCCCCCTTGGCGGTGGTAAAAGCTGGAACCGCGATAATTACGGACCTCTGTTTATCCCCAAAAAAGGGTCAAAATTATTGTTAAGTCAATACAATTTACCAATTTACGAACGTATTATCCGGGTATACGAGCATAATAAACTTGAAGTGAAAGATGGAAAGTTTTATATTAACGATGTAGAAACTTCCACTTATCAGTTTAAAATGGATTATTACTGGATGATGGGCGATAACCGGCACAACTCTGCCGACTCGCGTTCGTGGGGCTTCGTGCCTGAAGATCATATTGTTGGGCGTCCAGTATTAGTGTGGTTATCGTTAAATAAAGATAAAAGTTTGTTTGACGGTAAAATCAGATTCAATCGTTTTTTTAAAAATGCCGAACGATAATTTTTCAGCATTTACAGATAAAAAAATAATTTTTTCGTTAGCTTATTTGCCACCTATAAAATTTTTCGTTCTGTTTAATAAAGCAACTGAAGTTATTATTGAACAGCATGAGTTTTATCAAAAGCAAAGTTACCGGAATCGCTGTGTGATTGGTACCGCCAACGGTCCAATGTCTTTAACAATACCTGTAGAAAAGTCAGGAAAAGAAAAAATTTGCGATGTAAGGATATCCGATCACTCCCATTGGCAAACTTTGCATTGGCGTTCAATAGAGGCAGCATACAACTCAAGCCCTTTTTTCGAATATTATTACGACGATTTTCGCATGTTTTATGAAAAAAAATGGGTATATTTGTGGGATTTCAATTTTGAGCTTTTACAAAAAGTCCTTGAAATTCTCGAAATAGAAAAAAAAATATCTTTTACAGATGAATATTTTTCAGAAAACGGTAGTTTTTTCGATGCAAGAGAAATTTTTCATCCCAAAAGAGATAATTTCATTCAAACCAGAGAATACTATCAGGTATTCAGGCATAAAAGTGGGTTTCAAAGCGGATTAAGTATATTAGATTTGATTTTCAATATGGGTAATGAAAGTCAGCTAATTCTCAGATAAAAAATAAATATAATCAGATGAATATTATGGAAATAGATTGGGCGCATTTAGGTTTTGGTTACATGAAAACCGATTATAATATCCGCTGCACGTATAAAGATGGAGCATGGGGTGAATTAGAAGTACATGAAAGTGAATACCTTAACATACACATGTCTGCCACTGCATTGCATTATGGTCAGGAAGCATTCGAAGGATTAAAAGCATTTAAGGGCAAAGATGGAAAAGTACGAATATTCCGAATGGATGAGAATGCAAAACGTTTGCAGAATTCGTGCGATGGAACTTTGATGGCAAAATTACCCATCGAAAAATTTCAGGAAGCCGTTATAAAAGCCGTTAAACTAAACGAACGTTTTGTGCCACCTTATGAATCGGGTGCATCGTTATACATACGACCTATACTTTTTGGTACAGGTCCACAAATTGGTGTTCGACCTGCTGAGGAATATCTTTTCATTGTTTTTGTCACACCCGTTGGTCCTTATTTCAAAGGAGGTTTTCAAACAACTCCTTTTGTAATAATGCGTCAGTACGATCGATCGGCACCGCTTGGTATGGGTAAATACAAAGTTGGTGGGAATTATGCTGCAAGTTTGGTTGCTGGTCAGCATGCTCATCAATTAGGCTATTCCAATATTTTTTATCTTGATGCAAAGGAAAAAAAATACATCGACGAGTGTGGTGCAGCCAACTTTTTTGGTATAAAAAACAATACATATGTTACTCCAAAGTCCGAATCGATACTCCCGTCGATAACAAACAAAAGTTTGATGGTTTTAGCCAAAGAAATGGGTCTTGAGGTAGA
>CAYNGF010000044.1:0-27199 GCA_964396515.1 uncultured Paludibacter sp. | reverse complement strand
CTTTTAACCGCTCATGCGTAGGCGTTACTCCACTCAGGGTAACTTCGTTTCCTTCTGATGAAATAAAAACATCCTGTTGAGGTGAAGTAAGTTGCGCGTTAAAGGTAATTTTTTTCTTTTTCGAAGCTGATAATTTCACCATCACCACCTGATCGGTAAAAGATGTGAAAATTTCACGTGTGTATGTAACGCCATCAACTTTGTAACGAATGGTAGCCCGAGCTGAATCAAGGTTCAAATCGCGGTAATAATCGGTATAGCGCGCATGACCGGGGAAAGCCATACGCAAATCGCCAAAAGTCTGGTAGGGCATTCCGTGGTTTGTTTGCGACATTACCTTTTCGGTTGCCAAATCCTGTGCCTCGACGTATTTTCCTGCAAAAACCAATTCACGCACTTTCGGAATAAACTCCAAAGCAAGCGGATTGGCATTACTGTTTGGCTGACCTGCCCAGATATTTTCTTCGTTCAGTTGAATTTGTTCTACTGCAGGATTCCCGAAAACCATAGCACCAAGCCTACCGTTACCAAGAGGTAAAGCTTCAGTCCAAACCTGCGCGGGTTTATCGTACCAAAGTTTGTAGTCGGATGCTTGTGCGAAAATATTAAGCGATTGAATAACCAAAAGAATGATAAGTAATGGTGGGATATTGAAAGGGTTTTTCATGCAGATAAGTTTGATATTTGTTTTTTTGTTGACGCTGTTAAGTGGCTTTTGTAATCAGCGAGAACCTGAAGCCTGACAATCCAATTACTATGTTAATTTAAGATTTATTTATAATATAGTAAATATAATGATTAAGATTTGTTTCAATATATTAATTATTTATTTTAGCATTAACCTTAAGCTAAATGTGTAATGTACAGTATCAAGGGACGCAAAAGTAGAAATGTGAGCATTATTTATGCATTTGAGCCGCAATTAAAGAATTTAGATAAAAAGCAATCTATCAAGAGAATAAAAATATATTAGTAAATATATATTGTAAAATGTATAAATTTATAGAAAATAATTTATACATTTGCACTTAAATCTTCCAGTATCTCTTAACATAAATTTCATGCATTAACTATCGAAAATCAAATCCCAACAAATCTGTTTCATCCCCCCGAATAAAAATAAAGTGTGAAACACGTGAGAAAACAAGCGTAATACTCCCGAAAACTTTAAGCAAATGCTTTTAAAATAATTATTAAACCAACAAATAAAAAACATGAATATGAAAACAAACAAAATCTTAGTTTCAGCTATCTTTATTTTTACATCCCATTTTAGTACAAATGCACAATTGCAGATTCAGAATAATGGAAGATTAGTTGTGAAGAATCAAACTGTTATTCTTAGTGACACAAACAATATTTCTGATGGAATGGACATAAGGTATTCAAATCCTTCGATTTCTAATGGACTCGATTTAATCTGGGGATATTTCGATAAATCGCAACCTTACAATCCCGGATTATTAACTCTGATGTCGTACGATGGCGGTTACTTTACCGTTAGAAACAATGGCAGGGTTGGAGTTTTTAATAATAACCCAAGCTGCGCTATGGAAATTGGCACTACTGGAACCAATTACGAACTTAAAGTAAACGGAAGTATCGTTTTAACTTCCGACGAAAGACTAAAGAAAAATATAAAGGATATTGAAAGTAGTACAGAAAAACTTAAACTACTGAAAGGTGTAAGTTATAACTTCATGGGAGTGGATGAAAGCCTTGCAGGTAAAGAAAATGAATTGCAAAACAAAACAGGGCTTGATGAGAAACCTGTTTTCAAACCCAAAAACAATAAAGCAAGTTTAGAAAGAAATTATTTCGGATTTTTAGCACAGGATGTTGAGAAGTTGTATCCGGAATTGGTATATAAAGACAGTGCCGGAGTATTGGGTATTGATTATATTGGCATGATACCTTTGATGCTCAATGCGCTTAACGAACAAAGCGAAAAAATATCTGAACTTGAAAGCCGTTTATCAACAATAGAAACAACTGCCTATCAGTCAACTCCACAAAAAATTGGGGCAAGCACAAGTGAAAACGGTACGGATTTACTGACATATCCGGTTCTTGAACAAAACAACCCTAATCCGTTTAATGTTGCTACAACCATAAGTTTTTACATACCTGCAAGCACTGTTTCTTCAACCCTTTATGTTTACGACATGAATGGCGTACAACTTAAAAGTTACCTCATAATTGAAAAAGGGAAAAGCAGTATAGTTATACGGGGTTCGGAATTTCTTGCCGGCATGTACCTTTATGCCTTGATAACAGATGGTAAGGTGATTGATACCAAAAGAATGATATTAACCAAATAAGTTAGCGACTATGAAAAAAGCAATAATACTTATTTTTTTGTTGTTCCTTATCACGGAATTCACTTTTGCACACGATGGGGAGATACATAAGTACATTGTTTACCGAGCATATCAACTGCTTGAAAAACGGTATATTGAAGCGGGAGGTAATCCTCAGGATTTACAGGAAATGAAGAGCAAAATACTGAATAGTGATGGCACACAATGCAATGAAAACAATGATCCGAACCATCCAATTGTTAGAGGTGCATTTCAGGAAGATGTGGATGATCCGATTTACCATTATATCAAAGGAGTAACAGTTACTCAAACTCATTTTTGGAATGCGGATGAAGGTGAAAATCAATTGAATTGGATTACAGACAATCCTAATGCATATATGAAAACCAAAGCATATATTTTTTCAAATGAGAAAAACTATACGTGGAAGGTTGTTTTTTTTAGTTTTGTATATCTACCTGTAGTTGAATATATTTATTCTATTAATACATCTTTAATTGATTTCTATCTGACTGGAGTCTGTGAAAGAAATTTAATTGCAGCTTCACTCCTAATAAATAGTGAAACAGTTACTTACAATGACGCAAAAAGAGTATCCTATGAAATTTTAGGAAGAGTAGCACATTTATTAGCCGATATGAGTGTGCCGGCTCATACACTAATTGATGATCATTTTAATATACTAGGAATTGGAGATCCCGACCCGTATGAGTATTTATATTTTAGAGTAGAAGGTAAAAAACTATTTATTACTGAAGATAATTTAATAAACGATGATGGGTTTATGCCTTTTTTGGTAAATAATTATAACGATGCAACCATAATGAAGACTTTGTATTATACTATGAACCAATTAAGTTCGCATTTCCCATCCAAAGATAAAAGTGGCAATAATACTGTACCCGCTAATACTGATCTGATCGAACAAAAATTAATTGCTTGGGGTACACCAATATCATTTCAATCTACTGATATGATTGACATTGCTAAAAAAACCTTCAATTTTTGTGTGGGTGCAACAGCCACTTTGTTTTACTGGTTTGGAATCAGAACTAGTATGTTACAGACGCAAATTAAGGATATGAATTTTAATTGTTCAATACCCAATCCTACATTAACAATTCATACAGACAATTCCATTACTTTGTTACCCGGTTTCGAGTTTACTGGTACTGACATGCTTCTAACAACGGAACCTAAAGCAAGTTCAGGAAGTAAAATAATATCTGTATCACCCGAATATGCACCAAATACAACAATAGTTTTTGATTCTATTCCTCAAAACATACCGGTTGATACGATATATGTGAATGATTGAAATAGAATATATAGTATTTTATCTACTTAATTAATAACTCATTAAGCCATGAAAACAACAAAATACCTTTTAATATGTATCACTTTTTGTTTTGTCTATACATCTTGTTTAAGATACCCTTGTGGTGGTTTTCCAGATAACCTAAAGGGTTGGGTGCCCTATAAAATAGGTGACGTGTTAAGGTTTCAAAGTGATTCGGATCAAATAGTTTTTGAAATAGATTCTGTTGAAAAAACTATCCCATATTTATATGACGGAGGTATTGAAGGAGGATGTTTTTCTGAATATAATATTTGGTCTGTTAAAAATAAATACCCTTATATTTCTGGATACTGTGGAAAAACAAATATGGTTGGTGTTCATTACTTTATATATTTTGAAGAAACAAAACTTAATCAACTTAATTTTATTTATTATCCAAATAAACAAATTATAAAAGATCATACATTTAAGTTTGATACAATAAGTTATCAATTGAAAAATTCAATAGTTAAAGATGTTATTGCAATTGAAAAGATAAAACCACCTTATAACCCTGATGTTAATAAAATTTTTGTGCATAATGGTAAAGGACTGGTAGGTTTTATTAAAAATGGCAGGGAGTATAAACTTGTGGAATAAGGTTTTCAACATATTGAATTCTCAGAAACAATGAAAAATATATTTGTAGTTCCACTCGCTTGAGCCGATTTATAATCAGTATGTTGTTCATCTGAAAAATTAATATTTGCTTTTTTTTTAAAGAAATACATATGTTACAAACTTGCGCTTGCGTAGAGGAATTAACAGCCAGCATGTAACTTTAAGCATTTATTACAGATCAAATATAATCTATACCAACCGAATGATACTAACCAAATAGATTCCAACAGCAATGAAAATAAGATTTTTTATAACAGCATTATTAATTATAATGACTTACAGCTGCACAGATATGTGTAAACTTACGCGTGACGATAAAGACTGGCTTTTAGTAGATTATAAGTCTTTAAACTATCTGGAAAATGATACCAAAACCATAAAAGTTAACACTAACAATAAGGTTTCTAACGCTTGGGGTAGTGAAGGTTGGTTTCCTACCGGTGAAGGAAATGAAGTAGGAAAATCAAATATATATATAAGAGATAGTTTATATAGAGTTGAAATTTCTACTCGTGCTTGCGATAATGGAGGAAGTATTTATCTGTTTAAAAAGAATTATTCACAACAAGTTTTAAGATTTGCTTACTATAAAGATTCAATAACAAACAATACGGTAACTGTTCTGGGCAAAGAATACAAAAACTGCTTTGTATATCAGGATAGCACCTATATTAAAAATCTGACTTTTGTTAAAAGTTACGGAATAGTTAACATAGAGTTTCGTGACGGATATAAACTTGAATTAATACCATAAAGCAATGAAAACAAGATTTTTTATAACAGCATTATTAATTATAATGACTTACAGTTGCACAGATATGTGTAAACTTACGCATGACGATAAAGACTGGCTTTTAGCAGATTATAAGTCTTTAAACTATCTGGAAAATGACAATAAAACCATAAAAGTAATTATAGATAATCATTTTGGTAACAGTTATGGTAGAGAAGGCTGGTTTCCTTCCGGTGAAGGATGGGAATGGGGAAAATCAACTATTTATTTACGAGATAGTTTGTATTGGATTCTTATTAATAGTACTGCTTGCGAAAATAGAGGAGGTATTTTAGTGTTTACAAAGACAGCTTTTAATCATTATGATCGTCCTGTTGCAGGATTTTCTTACTATAAAGACTCCATTACAAATAATACGACAACCGTTCTGGATAAAGAATACAAAAACTGCTTTGTATATCAGGATAGCACCTATATTAAAAATCTGACTTTCGTTAAAAATTATGGAATAGTAAAAATAGAGTTTCGTGACGGATATAAACTTGAATTGATACCTTAAAGCAATGAAACGAACAAATATATTAACAATATCATTGTTAGTTGCTATTCATGCAATAGCACAAACAACATTAAACTTTCATCCCGAAATGTTTAATCATCTTGATTTCTCAAAACTAACGACCAATATTCTGGCCGACAAGGCCGGTTTGTCGGAGTTAATACTGAATTTTGATGGTACGAACAATTGTGACACATCAAATTTGGGCAGTTGGTTATACTCTTATCAAACATTATACGTAGGCGATACAGGGACACCCACCATACCATCGCCTGACACTATATTTAAAAAAGTTATAGATAACCCTTCGGGAAACATACCCATTGGAGCGCTTTATTATTCATATAATTACATTGATGACGATGCTATCAATAACGGTTTAATACAACTGATTGACACGCTGTTTTACGATGGCACAAACAATGGAAATCCGTATAACGAAGGTATTTGCGCATCCATCGGCTTGTTATCGCCTGACACCATTTTACGTTCTTCTACCTTTGTAACAGAACCCATCAGAGGTAATATAACCGGTAACATAGTATCGGCTCAAATTGACTTTGGTGATGGGAATGGCTATATACTATATAACGGGAATACACAGTATAATATTACTTATCCTGCAAGCGGTCATTATATCATTACGTTGAAATTAAACTTAACCAACGGCACTACTGCGTATGCAAAAACAGGAGTCACTGCACTGCCTTCAGTTCCATCAAGAATACTTGGAATTGGCGGATTTCATTCGGATTATCCCTGTGAAGAGTTTAATATTGTTCCTCCAGAAGATAATAGTATATCAATTACACGTACCGGTTCAATGAACGATGGACTGGTAAAAATATGGTATGGAAAAAACAGCGATGGCTCAGCTAAAACTACTCTGACTAATCCTATTATTATAGTTGATGGCTTTGACCCTGTTCCGATTGAAAAGGTGGATCGATCAGCAGAAGAAATCTATTTTGAAACAAATTCAAATAAAACATATAAAGATTTATGTTCTGATTTACAGACTGACACAAGACTGGATGAAATTGATGAAGGTATCATTGACCGTTTAAGAAATTTAGGATACGATATAGCAATACTTGATTTTGAATGGGGAGGCAATGATATATTGGAGAATGTTGAAACAACGAAAGAAGCTATTAGAGCAATAAACGCCGAGCTTGCAGAAAATGGTTCAACTGAAAAATTAATTGTCATGGGTCCATCAATGGGAGCATTGATATCACGCATTGCACTTTCACAAATGAGTAATCATAACACTCGTATTTATATATCCTTCGATGGACCACAGCAGGGAGCATATATCCCCATGCCTTTACAGGAATTTTACGGATATATGCTTGATATTGCGAATAAAACAGCAACAGCAACTGAAGCTGCTTTATTCTTATTAAACAAGCCTATATCGGCATTAACTGCATCATTGTTTCAAGTTACGTTAAATGGAGTTGTGAATAAATACTCACCATTAACTTGTCCGGCTGCTCAACAAATGTTGATGTATCATTATTTAGGGACATCCAACAACCAACCTTTTGCCCCACACAGTATGCACACAAGCTTATACAATGGTATATCCGGCAGTTATCCGACTGATTGTATGAACGTTGCTATTTCAGACGGTGATGGGCATGGTGGAAGTCAAGTAAATTTTCCACCTGCAGGTACTGATTATCTAGGTTATGCAACAAACGCTACAATAAAAACAAAAATTGAGTTTAAAGAATTACCGCAAACAGGTTCTTTATCCGATTTTATGAATTTTAAAGTGTGGACAAATACTAAGCTGTTTAAATGGAACATTACACTAAATCTTTTAAACAAACAATTTAATTCATATACCACATCAAGCTCCAAATCGTATGAACATGAACCGGGAGGTAATTTCGATTCTAATTCTATGGTCGCAGGAATACTTTCAGATCTAAATAGCGGTTTCTCATATAATAAATATGAATGTTTTATGCCTCTTGCAACAGCATTTGACTTATCAAGCGGTGTTTCAAATAATATTTTTTCAGAGTTTAACATTCCTACCGGAAGAAATTTTACAAAAAATATATACCCTGCAAAATCGCCATTCGATATGTTATATGTATGTAATGAAAATCGTTATCATGTATTACGTGGTCCGAATCCGGAAACAGGAAACAAATCATTACCCGGTTTAACAAAAAATATGACTGATTTTATTGTGTTTTTAGCTGAAAACTCAAAGTATTGTGAAGGTGAGTCGCAATCAAATGTATATGATATGTATGATATCTATTATAATAATGGAATTCAGAATTGCAATATCGCTTTTAATCAAAATTTTATAGCTAAAGGAATAGTAAAAGAAAGTTATAATAATTCGGCGATTTCACTCTCCAATGTTACACTTACAAATACCGATGTGAAAATATACAGCACACAATCAATTACACTTGGTACAAATACAGAAATTGGAAATGGTTGTACTTTTTATGCAAGCGGAGGGGGGTGTGAGTAGAACAAGAGTTAAACTTTTTTTGAAAGTTTAATAATAAAATCTCAGTTCCTTTGTAAGTGTTTTTTGTTTACAAGTTAGTGCATTAAAAGGTTTTTATAAGATTGTTTTTGATTTATTAAATCGATATTTTTTGGTTTAATGTATTAAAAAAGAACTTTAGCATACAAGTTAACCCTTTGTATGCTAAAGAACTCCCCTCCCGATAAGAAATCGGGATAAAAAGTGGTTGGGAGTATGATTAGTTATGATTATTTTTGTCTTTTCAAAATAATTTTAAAGACATAAACAAATCATGAATTTCAAGAAATTAGCTTTAATTGTAATAACCTGCGCAGGTTTTTTTGTAAATCTAAATGCGGCATCAAACAAATTTACAAAATCGAAAATCCCCGATGAAAGCAAAATGGGTGCATATCTTTTTGTTTTTTTCAACGACCCCACACACAGTTTATTTTTAGCTACGAGCAGGGATGGTTATACATTTACAGCCGTAAACAATGGAGAGCCGGTAATTGCTGGTGATACTATTGCCGATCAACGCGGAATACGAGACCCACATATTTTTCGCGGCCCTGATGGCGCTTTTTATCTGGCCATGACCGATTTGCATGTTTTTGGAAAACAAAAAGGCATCCGCGCAACCACTTGGGACAGGGATGAAAAGTTGTACGGTTGGGGAAACAATCATGGCTTTGTGCTGATGAAATCATTCGATTTGATACACTGGACCCGAAGTAAAGTACGGATAAATGAAAGTTTTTCTGAATTTGCCAATGTTGGTTGTGCTTGGGCACCTGAAACCACTTATGATGCCGTAGCCGGAAAAATGATGATATATTTTACAATGCGTATTGGTAACGGAAAAACAAAACTATACTACGCTTACACTGACGATGCTTTCACAAAACTGACTACTACGCCTAAAATACTATTTGAACATCCGAATGAGAAAATTCAGATTTTGGATGCCGATATTTGCCCTATGCCCAATGGCCGATTTTGTATGACCTATGTTGCGCAGGAAAATCCTGCCGGAATAAGAATTGCATTTTCTGACAGCATTCACAGCGGTTATGTTTTCGAAGATAAATGGGTCGATTTTGAACCCCGTTCGTGCGAAGCTCCAAATATGTGGAAACGCATTGGCGAAAATAAATGGGTTTTGATGTATGATATTTTCAGTATTAATCCGCATAATTTCGGTTTTTGCGAAACTTCGGACTTTATCAACTTTACAAACCTTGGTCATTTTAACGAAGGTGTGATGAAAGCCACTAATTTTAAATCGCCAAAACACGGAGCGGTAATTCAAATTACTGCAAAGGAGGCTGATAAATTAGAAAAATACTGGAATAAAAAAACTAAAATCGGATGATAATTGCAGCAACTTTTTTGGTGGACAAAAAAATAGAGTTTAATTTAAAAAGCAGATTCATTTTTATGATTTAAAATATAATCAGGTACAGTTGAAAAACTTAAAAAGAAGAAATTGAAAATTGCCTTCAATCAGTCAACTGCGAATTTGGGAAATGTTTGCTGATTTATATAATTTTAAAAGATTCTTCTATATATCGATACATTTTTGCTACAATAGTTTTAAATCTGCTGTTTTCTAAGAAAATATTATCAGAGAAAATCTGTAAATCTATTTAAAATCCGCTGGCATCAGTTTAATATGCTTAATCCTCGTTCTATTTTTTTATCTATAATGCAAGATTTTATATGATTATAGTCAATTTTCTTTGCATTTATGTTATAATTCAGGATATATGATTCATTATATCAAATCATTACTGTTTTTTTTCAGAACCTAATTAAGATTATTCATATTTTTGAGGACTGTTTACTATCCTTTTTTTCTTTTTCGATACTCTTTCGGTGAACAACCCATGATTTTTGAGAAAATTCTACTGAAATATAATGGATCGTCAAATCCGGTTATGCCGGCTATTTGGTTTACTTGCATGTGGGAAAAATCGAGGTAATGGCAGGCAGTTTGTATGCGTAGTTGATTGAAATAATTCAAAGGAGCTATACCGGTTTTTTGGCGAAACAAAAGACTGAAATGGGACACCGACAAGCCTACATAAGATGCTATTTCTTTCAATTTCAGTTGTTTATGCACATTCTCTCGCATAAAATGTATGGCTTCATCCACTTTGTCATACGGAGTTTGACTATGAGAAAGACTTGTTCTGAAGGCATTCAGAAATTTCAGCGAACCCAGAAAATGAAACAGAACAGTAACACTGTAATTCAGATGGGAAATACTGTACCCATTTTTTAAAACAGAAAAAATTTCTTCAAACAACTCAAGTCTTTCGTTTATCCGGGAATCTTTTTCGATATTTAATTTAATAGGTTTGTCCATGTCGCCACTAAAATAATTTGCCAATTTCCCATCAAAATGAAACCAATAAATACTCCATGAATTTTTTTCGTTACTTCCATAACTATGGGCTTTGCCTTTGGGTAAAATAACCACGTTGCCAGTTGAAATTTTTTGATAGTTACCATCCACACTTATCCATCCTTCGCCATCGATACAATAGATTAATACATACTGAACTGCTTCAGAATGTGTACGTTCACGATAATGATAGACGGCTTTCGGATAAAATCCTATATCCGTAATGTATAATAATTTACCCAAGTCTGTATTCCGAAATTCGTTTATAACAGTATTTGGGAGGATAATTGCCCGTTCTCCCCGAAATCCACTCTTAATTTTTGCCATATCGAATTAAATCTTCATAGCTGCAAAAATAGTAATATAATCCATATCATTCATTTTATTATCTATTTTAAAAGACAAAATTGAATTATTTCTTTGTATAATGAATGTAATACCATACTATCACATGAAACACCCATGACCTAAATTAAATTTTTTGACAAACAAGTGAATTATTATAAATTAAACAAAAACTAAATGAACCCGACAGATTCCCCCGCAATTTATCTCGACTTTTGGCGAGAGGGGGTTAGGGGGCAGTAATATAAATAATAATCACATGAAAAAGTACAACAATTCGTATATTCTTGCCATTTCCATGGTTTCGGCATTGGGAGGGCTTCTTTTCGGTTACGACTGGGTAGTTATCGGTGGCGCTAAACCTTTTTACGAACGCTTTTTCGATATTGCAAATTCACCTGCACTTCAAGCATGGGCGATGAGTTCAGCGTTAATAGGCTGTATAATCGGAGCAGTATCATCAGGTTTTATTTCAGATAAATATGGACGGAAAAAACCTTTACTGCTTGCAGCTACTTTGTTTACCATTTCGGCGTTGGGTACTGGTTTAGTATCGAATTTCAATTTGTTTATTTTTTACAGAATGATAGGTGGAGTAGGCATAGGGCTTGCTTCGGCGCTTTCGCCCATGTATATTGCCGAAGTAGCTCCTGCTAAAGTACGAGGCAGCTTTGTGTCGCTCAACCAACTTACCATTGTAATTGGGATTCTGGCAGCACAAATTGTGAACATGCTTATCGCTCAGGAAGTGCCATTGGGAGCAACTGATGCGTTTATCAAAGCTTCATGGAACGGACAAATGGGATGGCGCTGGATGTTTTTAGCCGAAGTTTTTCCTGCATTTTCCTTTTTCCTTTTAGTGTTTTTAGTACCCGAAAGTCCACGCTGGCAAATTAAAGCCGGCAAGGATGACAAAGCATTTCCAACTCTCAAAAAAATTGGAGGTGAAGCGTATGCACATGAAGAAATGGCAAATATTCGGGCTACACTAACAAATACTACTGAAAAAGTTGACTTTAAAGAGTTATTCAAACCAAAATTTCGTACAGTTTTGGTTTTAGGCATTTTTCTGGCTGTTTTTCAACAATGGTGTGGTATTAATACCGTGTTTAATTATGCCGATGAAATATTTACAGCCGCAGGTTATGGCGTAAGCGATATGCTGTTTAATATTGTGATAACCGGCACTGTAAATCTTGTTTTCACGCTTGTAGCAATGTTTACAGTTGACAAATGGGGTCGGAAAAAGTTGATGCTTTTTGGGTCAGTCGGACTTGGTATTACTTATATATTGCTTGGGAGCGCATTTTATTTTCAGTTGCAGGGTGTTGCCGTTTTATCGTTGGTAGTTATTGCCATAGCTGTTTATGCCATGTCGTTAGCTCCTATTACATGGGTTATACTGTCCGAGATTTTCCCGAACCGTATTCGCGGAGCTGCCATGGCTTTGGCCACTTTTGCTTTGTGGGTTGCCTGCTTTATTCTAACTTACACATTCCCTTTGCTTAATGCAAGTTTAGGTGCTTCAGGAACTTTTTGGGTATATGCCGCTATTTGTCTGGTCGGGTTTGTAGTTATGCTCAGTAAGCTTCCGGAAACTAAAGGAAAATCGCTGGAAGAGATTGAAAAAGAGTTGACCCCCAACCCCTAAAGGGGAGTAAGAAAATTACAACTGATTATTACATTATTTATATGAATAGTAAAAACAAAATTAAAGAAGAAACTAACTCAGTTCCCCTTCAGGGGCTAGGGGTCTCTTGTTGGCATGAGGATATTATCATCCCAACTTATGAAACCGGCAAACCTGAAAAGAATCCAATCTTTTTGGAAAAACGTGTTTATCAGGGAAGCAGTGGTGTGGTTTATCCCTATCCGGTAATTGAGAAAATTGAAGATGAGAAACACGATAAGATATATCATGCTGTATTTTTGGAGAATGAATATATCAAAGTGATGATTTTGCCTGAGTTGGGCGGAAGGGTGCAAATGGCTTATGATAAAATAAAAAATCGTCATTTTATTTACTATAATCAGGTGATAAAACCCGCTTTGGTGGGTTTAACAGGTCCGTGGATTTCGGGCGGAATTGAGTTTAACTGGCCGCAACACCATCGACCGAGTACTTCCTTACCTGTTGACCATACAATCGAACACAATGCTGATGGAAGCGTGACGGTTTGGGTGAGTGAGAACGAGAAAATGTTTCACCAAAAAGGAATGGCCGGATTTACATTGCATCCCGGAAAAGCCTATTTGGAAATAAAAGGCAAACTGTATAATCCGACTCCTATTCCGCAAACATTCCTGTGGTGGGCAAATCCTGCAGTAGCGGTAAATGAACACTATCAATCCGTTTTCCCACCCGATGTGCATGCGGTTTTCGACCATGGTAAACGCGATGTTTCTACATTTCCAATTGCTACGGGAACGTATTATAAAGTTGATTATTCTGCAGGAGTTGATATTTCGAATTATAAAAACATTCCTGTGCCAACATCGTACATGGCCATCAATTCCGAATTTGATTTTGTAGGGGGCTACGAAAATGACACACAAGCGGGCGTTCTACACGTTGCAAATCATCATATATCACCCGGTAAAAAACAATGGACATGGGGGCATGGCGATTTTGGACAAGCATGGGACAGAAACTTGACCGACGAAGATGGACCATACATTGAATTGATGGCAGGGGTATTTACCGACAATCAACCCGACTTTTCATGGCTGCAACCTTACGAAGAAAAAACGTTTACACAATATTTTCTGCCTTATCGTGAATTGGGTGTGGTAAAAAATGCATCGAAGGATATTTTGATGAATTTGGACAAAGTTGGGGACAAAGTGGTTGTGAAAGTATTTGCAACTTCATTGATGAAAAATATAAGGATTGAGCTTTCGACCTCACCCCTAACCCCTCTCCTTGAGGAGAGGGGAATATCATTTCGCTGCGAAGATCATCTCGTTACTGACCTTAAAAAGATTGAAAATTTGTCAGATTCTGAAACCTGCAATGAAGAGACTGAAAAAAAATGGAAACAAGGAATGTCTCATGCAAATTTTACTACCGACTCCTACTCGTGGAATTTATTAATTAAAAAAGCCAAGGAAATGAGGCATGAGCCTACTTTGGCTGAAAACGAATTATGGGAAAGATTAAAAAACAGGAAAACAGGTCATAAAATTCGTCGCCAACATATCATTAAGGGATTTATTGCTGATTTTTTCTGTGTCGAAAAAAATGCAGTGATTGAAGTTGACGGAGGTATTCACCTGACTTTAGTACAAAAAGAAATAGACAGGTTCAGAACTGAAGTTTTGAATAATCATGGATATATTGTTTTAAGATACTCAAACGAAGAGGTTTTGAATGATCCTTTCAAGGTGGCAAATAAAATAAAAAATCAACTCGATAAACTTCCAACCCGAAAGAAAACTAACTCATCTGAAGTGCCTATTCTTACACTTCAAGAAGATGGTACCCAAAGTGCGAGTGAGGTTCTTCTCCCCTCTCCTCAAGGAGAGGGGGCAGGGGGTGAGGTCGAAAAGGAATGGATTAGTTTATTTTCCGAAACCATCAGTCTTTCGCCCGAACAAGTTTACACCCGCGAAATTACAATTGGTGATATCGATTTGGATAAACTGCAACTAACCGTTTATTCCGAAACCGGAGAGGAACTCCTTGCCATTCGACCTGTAAAAACTGAAAACCCTAAACCTGAACCAGCCAAAGCAGCTTTATCGCCTGAAGAAACGCCAACATGTGAGCAACTATACCTCACAGGATTACACTTAGAACAGTATCGGCATGCTACATACAACGCTACCGATTATTATCTCGAAGCATTACGACGTGATCCAAGTGATGTGCGAAACAATAATGCCATGGGTATGTGGTTGTTACGACGAGGAAAATTCAACGAAGCCGAGCGTTACTTTCGGAAAGCTGTTGAAACACTTTTACAACGCAATCCAAACCCTTACGATGGTGAACCTCATTATAATTTAGGACTCGCTCTCCAATATCAAAGTAGATATAAGGAAGCATACGATGCTTTTTACAAATCGTGTTGGAATGCTGCCATGCAAGATGCAGGCTTCTTTGCATGTGCTCAAATATCATGTCTTAATAAAAACTTCACTGAAGCTCTTTACGAAGTTGAAAAATCGCTCATTCGTAACTGGCACAACCACAAAGCACGAGTACTGAAAGCTGCAATTTTACGAAAACTTGGTCGCAAAAATGATGCTATAAATTGGATAGAAGATTCGTTGAAAATTGATTTATTCAACTTTGGTTGTCGCTTCGAAAAATATTTATTGACAAACGACAGCACTGCATTGGCAGAAATGAATCAACTTATGCGAGGGGAAATTCATAATTATGAAATTGTTGCGCTCGATTATATTGCTGCCGGAATGTATGACGAAGCCGTTTCAATTTTGGAAGAAAGCACGAAAGTTTGTCATACCACTCCAATGACGTATTATTACATGGGTTGGGCTTTATATTTAGACGGAAGAAACAGTCATACGGCATTTGTAAAAGCGGCAGCGCATGCTCCTGAATTCTGCTTTCCGAATCGTTTGGAAGCAATTCTGGCATTGGAATGTGCGCAAGCTGTGAATCTTTCTGATGCAAAAGCGCCTTATTACCTCGGAAATCTTTGGTACGATAAACATCAGTATGCCGAAGCTATTATTTGCTGGGAAAAATCGGAAGAACTCGACGAAACTTTCCCAACTGTTTTACGCAACCTTTCGCTCGCTTATTTTAACAAACTGAATCAACCTGAAAAAGCCGTTGAATATCTCGAACGGGCATTTGAGTTGGACACCACAGATGCGCGCATCTTAATGGAATTAGATCAACTCTACAAACGTCTTTGTCGTCCACATGCGGAAAGATTGGAATTTTTAGAAAAACATTTCCATTTAGTAATTCAACGCGATGATGTTTATCTTGAATATGTTACCTTGTGTAATCAATTGGGAAATTACAATAAAGCGATTGAAATGATTGTTAAACGCAAATTCCACCCGTGGGAAGGAGGCGAAGGAAAAGTACCTACGCAGTATCAGTTAGCACGTGTGGAACTTGCCAAGCAATGTTTAGCACAAAATGATTACTTTCAGGCAATTAAATTACTGAACGAATGTCTGATCTATCCGCATAATCTCGGCGAAGGAAAGTTACACGGAGCACAGGAAAACGATTTTCACTACTGGTTGGGATGTGCTTACGAAGGGTTGGGTGAAACTAATGAAGCCCGAAAATACTTTGAACTCGCCAAAGATGGAAATACTGAACCCGCAGCAGCTTTCTTTTACAACGACCAGAAACCGGATAAAATTTTCTATCAGGGATTGGCTTTGAAAAAACTTAATCGACCCGAAGAAGCTGAATTACGATTCAAAAAATTAATTGATTACGGAACTCAACACTTTGACGATATTGTAAAAATGGATTATTTTGCGGTTTCATTGCCCGACTTGCTCATTTGGGATGATGACCTAACCTATCGGAACAAAATACATTGTCACTATCTTATGGGATTAGGTTTTCTGGGACTAAACAATAAAAGTAAAGCTGAATTTCACCTGCAAAAAGCGGGTGATATGGATATTAATCACCAGGGAATTCAAATTCACCTCTCAAACATTTTTTTATAACTATAAGCAAATGAAACAATTATATTTTTATTTAAGTTTTCTCACATGGATATTATTTCAATTTTCAATTTCTGCTCAGAGAAACTATCAGATAGACGTAACCAAAGTTCAAACAGAAGCTATCCGCGGTCATCTCGATTTGGGCGGAAGCAATCCGAAGGGCGATTCGATTGGTGTCAACAGTTTTTATCTCGAACGTAACGGGAAACCTTTTATCCCTGTAATCGGTGAATTTCACTACAGCCGCTATCCGAATAAATACTGGGACGAACAGCTGAAGAAAATGAAAGCCGGCGGTATCACCATTGTTGCTACGTATGTTTTCTGGAATTTGCATGAATTTAAAGAAGGGCAATTTAACTGGAGTGGTGATTTAAATTTACGGCAATTCGTTGAACTTTGCGGAGAAAACGATTTAAAGGTTATTGTTCGCATTGGTCCGTTTGCACATGGCGAAATGCGTAACGGTGGTTTCCCCGACTGGCTTTACGGTCGTCCGATTGAAGTGCGAACCAACGATCCTGCATATCTGAAATATGTCGACCGGTTTTATAATGAAATCGGGAAACAGTTGAAAAATTTAATGTTTAAAGATGGTGGTCCGATAATAGGAATTCAACTTGAAAATGAATACCAACACTCCGCTGCGCCCTGGGGATTTGGTTACATGGATGCACCGCGCGAACGTACTGCAGGCCGCCGCGATGTAAAAATCACCCAGGATGGTGTAGGTGTTAGTAACGAAGAAAATGAATTTGCCAACGTAGGACGCGACCACATGAAAACGCTGAAAAACCTGGCCATAAAAGCAGGATTAATAACTCCGATTTACACTGCAACCGGCTGGGGCAAGGCTACGATAGTGGAAAAAGGAAGTATTCCGGTCATGGCGGGTTATGCATTCCCGTTTTGGTCGGCAGGCAACAGCCCTTCGCCTTTTTATTTATTCAAAAATATTCATAAAAATCCCGATTATTCGCCCGTAAGTTACGATGTCGATTTATATCCATCGTTGGCTGCCGAACTTGGCACAGGCATGGCTGTAACATGGGCGCGTCGCCCTCGCGTTCCGGGCGAAAGTTTTCTGCCCATGATGGTGCGTACCGTTGGCAGCGGCACAAACGGACTTGGTTATTACATGTATCATGGCGGAACGACTTCTTCCATCGGCAATTTCTTTCTGTCCGAAGGTTGGGGATTGAACCACAAATCGTACGATTATCAGGCACCACTGGGTGAATTTGGCCGAACAAGCAGCGGTTTTTATGGACTGAAATTTATCAACTATTTTCTGCGCGATTTCGGACACGATCTGGCTCCGCTTTATCCGGTTTTACCCGAAGGAAATGATACGATTAAAGCGACTAATCTGACAACTTTGCGCTATGCTGTAAGAAGTAACGGCGAAAAGGGCTATCTTTTTATGCACAATTATCAGGATCATTTGCTGACTAAAAATCTCGAAAATCTGAAAATCGATATTAAAACCAAATCCGGAAATGTGCGATTCCCTGTTTCAGGCACTCTTACGCTGAACTCAGGCAGTTCGGCCATTTTTCCGTTCAATACCGTTTTCGAGGGCATTGAAGTACGTCAGGCAACTGTTCAACCTTTTTGTAGGTTCGAAAATAAAAGAAAAATATACACTGTGTTTGTTTCCGTTGATGGAATTCAACCTGAAATACTTTTGAAAGGTAAAATTAAAGTGTTGGGTAAGGGTTTTGGAATAAAAATTATAGGTGGTAATACACTTGTAACCTTTCGGCCGAACGAAATTTGTGAGTTGCAGGTTAACGGACGTAGTTTTCTGATTTTGCCGTTTGAGATTGCAAAAAATGCATATTTAACCGGCGAAACAGATAAATATCTGGTTATAAGCAATGCTGTTGTTTTAGAGAACAAGGACAAACTCTCGTTGGTTACCACTTACCCCGATTCAGTGGTGCTCAGAATTTATCCGGCAATTGAAAAAATTAGTATTTCAGCAGGAAATGCAGTAAAAACAATTTCAAAACACCGAAATTTCAGCGCATGGAAAATCACACTGCCCGAAATTGAATCCGGGGTAAAACTGATTCAAGCCGACGACCGCCATTTTGTGCTCAAAGCTCCGAATGTAGATTGGACCAGGTTGAACGATATTTTTATCACTTTCGATTACCGCGGCGATCGAGCTCTGTGCATGATGAACGGTGAACTGCAAACCGACGATTTATATACAAGCAAGCCCTGGACAATCGGATTAAAACGATACGCCGAAGCATTAAAAACCGCTGAAATGTATTTTCATTTTATCCCAATGGGCAAAGATGCTCCGTACATGAGCTATCTCGATAAAAATGTGATTCCAAATTTTGGAAACAAAAAGGAATTTTTGGAGATAAAACAACCAAAAATTGAAGTTGAATATAAAGTGGAGATTGAGTTGAAGTAGAAAATAATCGTCGGATTTTGCAAAACTTTCGTAAGGTTCAAAACTTTGGAAAAGTTAATTCCGGAAATTTTTATTTCCCTTCTTCTTTCTTCTTTGCCTCTTTCTCTGCTTTCAATTTCTCGGTATAAGTTTTATACAATTGTCGCCAATTGCGACCGTTTTCGTTGAAATAGCGTTCGATATTATCCTTATAAATTTCGAAAATTGCCGATATTTCGCCTTTCATGGTTTTGTAGTCCACAGCCTGTTCGCGAGCTAGCCTTAATTGCTGAATCACATAAGCTTCTTCCTTTTCGGTCATATCAGGCACAATGGCTTTGAAACCTTTGAGCGTAAACTGAAATTTTCCAATGGTGTACATATCCAAAATCATTTCCACTTGTTCCTCGGTTAAATCTTTGCGCAAACCAGTCATCAGGTTTTCATGTACTGATTTAGGTTTGGCTGAGCAGGCAATCACATCGCGATGCACATCGGTAAGTTTTTCACCCGTTCGCGGATTTATTCCTGCAGGAACTGAGGTGTAAGGATGTTCATTGTGCCAATCACGAACGGCGCGCATGTGCGTACGAATTACGTTGTAAACACGTTCGGCTTTTTCCTTATCGCCAAGTTTAAGTGAATCCACAAAACTACGTGCACGTTTTTCGAGGTCGATATCTGAATTAATTTTTGCATCGGCTTTTTTATCGAACATGCGCTCAACCTGCTTGAATTCTCGAATAGCATTTGCGGGCATTTTTTCCCCATTTTCGCCAAAGCTGTACATAGCTTTTTCGGGCTCGATGGTTACTTTGGTTTCGTCGAGCATTTTTTCGTTCAAACTAAAAGCTTTAACAAAGAAATCGTAAACCGCTTTTCGTTTGTTCACACCAAAATCGTGTCCTTCGTTGGCTAAATGCACATTAGTAACTTTATCGGCAGCATTATAAAAACCATAAATTCGTTGCAGATAAGGAAATTCCAGATCGGGTATCGAAGCCGTCCAATCTTTTCCATCGGAAATTACGCAAAGCGGTTTCGGAGCAAAGGTAGCCATCAATTCAGCATTATTGGTACCTCCTCCGGCAAGCTGAATAGGCATTCCGCTTTCACAGGGACAGCCACCATCGAAGTGCGAAGCCAAATTTACTGTTGGACAGGTTGCCTTAAAACGATTGTCGAGTAGCGAAAGCAAAACCACCTGTGAGCCTCCTCCCGACCCTCCGTTTGCTCCTACCCGATTTGGATCAATGTCCTTGCGAGTCAACATATAATCAAGTATAGTGATGCCATTCAATATCTGAATAATATGTGCTACGGAAGTGCGATGTGCAGTCATTGTAACCTGCAAAGCCGATTCGCCCCAGCCAAACAAATCGTAACTTACACACACTGCACCCATACGAGCCAACGTAGCAAAACGGGTTTGTTCATCTACATTATATCGCCCACCGGGCCAATGACCGTTCGGACAAAGAATAAGTGCATGTTTACCTTTACTTAGCGGAGTATAAATAGAGCCATTTACATATAAACCGGGTAATGTTTCGAGTGCGAAATTCTGGACAGAATAACCATCGAATTTGCGAATTTTAGATAAAATAGGGTTGGCTTGAACTCTTTTTGCCAAGGCTACATCTATTTTCAGAAGTTCACGTACTTCAGTTTTAAGTATCGTTTTGCGGGCATTCCACTCTGCCGAATCTTTATAAAGCGTGTTCAGATATGCAAGCATTTTTCGCCCATCGTCAGGTGTGCGTCGCATATATTCGTAAGTTTTTATTTTAAAAGTTTTCTCGTTTTCTTTTACAAATTTGTAATCGAAAACGGATAAAACATTCGTGAGCGATTCCTCAACAGAATATGGGCGAATACGGAAGTCGGCATAAGGAACGACTTTACCTGTTGTATCAACATCTATTTTAATTTTTACTCCGAAGCGTATTCCTATTTCGTTTAATACATGGCTCAGAGGTTTCGAAAACTGAGTTTCAAAACTTTGTGCAAAAATTTGCTGACCAATTAACGCTAAAATTATTAGTATTCTTATTTTCATAAAATTGTAATTTTGGTTATTGTCCGATAATTTAACGGAATATTTTTTACTTTTCAAACTGACGATAAAAATACATAATTGTAATGATGGTACGGTAAAAACCATAAATTTTTAAAATGTCTGTGTTAACAAATTTCAAAATAATTTTTTGATATTACAATAAAAATCAGCTTTTAAACAATTGAAGAAATTTTTCATTAATAATTGAATTCTACCATGTTTTTTCGAAATTAATTTGGTAATTTTGTGCCCGAATTCAAAGAGCCTTCCAAAAGGCTTTATCGGCAACACATATTGTTGATAATTAAATATTTAAGGTATAAAATATCAAACAGAATAAAGATACAGAAATTATGCTTAAAAACGTTTTTAAATTTGTTACTGCCGAAGAGGCAGCTGCTTTCGTTAATAATGGTGATATTTTGGGCTTTAGCGGATTTACTCCCGCCGGATGCCCGAAAGAAGTACCCACAGCGATAGCCAAACGAGCCGAAGCTTTTCATGCCGAAGGTAAAGAATTCAAAATAGGTGTTTATACCGGGGCTTCCACCGGTGATTCACTCGATGGTGCGCTTGCCCGTGCCGATGCTATCCTTTTCCGCACACCCTATCAGTCAAATAAAGATCTACGTTCAGCCTTAAATGCCGATCGCGCACCTTACTTTGATATGCACTTGTCCTCAATAGCGCCTCACCTGCGTTTCGGATTTATGCCTCGTCCAAACATTGCTGTGATTGAAGTTTGCGATATGACCGAAGATGGCGAATTGATTCCAACAACCGGTGTTGGTATTTCACCAACCATAGCCGGTCTTGCCGATCATATAATAATAGAATGGAATCATAACCACCCGAAAGAATTGCGCGGTTTTCATGATATTTTTGAACCGGCTGATCCTCCTCACCGCTTACCAATGACACTATTGAAACCATCGGACCGCATGGGTGTTCCTTTTATTAAGGTAGATCCTAAAAAAATACTTTGTGTAGTTGAAACTGAGCGCGATGATGAAGTGGGTGGATTTACACCAACCGATGAAGTAACAGATAAAATTGGCCAAAACGTTGCAAACTTTTTAGCAAACGAAATAAAATCAGGTCGCGTTCCGAAAGAATTCTTACCTATTCAATCAGGTGTAGGAAATATTGCCAATGCAGTTATGGCATCATTGGGAACAAATCCGGATATACCAAACTTCGAAATGTACACGGAAGTAATTCAGGACTCAGTAATCAGCCTAATCAAAAACGGAAAAATAAAGTTTGCAAGTGGTTGTTCGTTAACTATTACAACTCCGGTTTTGAAAGAAATTTATGCTGATCTCGAATTTTTCCGCGATAAATTAGTGCTTCGCCCACAAGAAATGTCGAACAGTCCTGAGTTGGCACGCCGTTTGGGCCTTATCACCATCAACACAGCTTTAGAGGCAGATATTTTCGGGAATGTGAACAGTACGCACGTTATGGGTTCGAAAATGATGAACGGTATCGGTGGCTCGGCAGACTTTACACGCAGCGCGTATATTTCCATTTTCACCACACCTTCAACTGCTAAAAAAGGCGATATCAGCGCTATAGTACCAATGGTTAGCCATGTGGATCAAACTGAGCACTCTGTTAACATTATCATTACCGAACACGGTGTAGCTGATATGCGTGGAAAATCTCCCATTCAACGTGCGGAGGAAATAATTGAAAATTGCGTTGACCCTGCATATAAGCAAATGTTACGCGATTATCTGGCGCTTTCGGGTCCCTGCCACACACCTACAGATTTACACGCTTGTTTTGGGATGCATGCGCAATTTATGAAAACAGGCAGCATGCTTGGCACAAACTGGGACGATTATAAGCAGAAATAACCATTCAATAATAATCTTGAAAAGGGGCTGACTAATTAAAAAGTTGGCTCTTTTTGTTTAAATTCTATTTAAGTCTGAAAATTTCTAACTAATGATCAATTCTTAAACTCTTAATGTCCTATTCCTTACCCACAAAATCATGCAAATTATGTTATACAACACAAAAATAACAAAAGAAAGGATAGTTTAAAAAAATGTTTCTCATCTTTCAACACGAGATGAGAAACAAATTAAAAATTTCAAATTTTCAAGATTATGAATAAAGTAATAAACACAACCTTCATTTTTATGGTATTTATAGCAAAAAACATCTTTGCACAAAATGTAGAGATTCAAAACAATCCAGTTGGCGTAATTAATTCATTAAATTCGAATTGCATTTATTCAGGAATTTTCAGTATTTCAGAAAAATGATTTTCTACCAATGATTTATATTGGCTATCGCAGGTAAGTACCTGTATTTAATAGATTTGACATAGATATTAGTGCAGAAATTAAAAACATCATTACTACCCGAATTGACTATAACTATTCAGAAGGCGATATTTCTGATGGAATTAATACAAATGTTAATACTATACATGCATCAATTAATACAGAACCCCGATGATATTTTAAAGATAACAAAAGCATTGCTGCAAAAAGATACAAACCATCAAATTCCGGTTGGTTTGTATCTTTGCTTGTCAGTTATGAGAGTGGTTTAATGAATAATATCTATCCTGATTATTCGTTGTATATGCACTCTTTCATATTATAGATGGAATACTTACAGGGAATTACTTTTCTGTTGCACCTAAAATTGGTTACAGATATAATTTATTTAGAACGATATTATTAGAAACTAATGTAAAATATAATATACAAGTTTTTACATCGAACAAACATATTATGGAAGCGGCTAATTCATCGTATTTAGATTTTAATATTGGATATTGTTTTTAGAAAAACTTTTAGCTTCTAACATTCGGCCACCGTGATCGTCGGCTCGCTCGCGGCTGAAAGAAGGTTACGAAAACATGATTGGCATTACCGGCATAGAAAATAAAATTGAAAAAAACGGATTTGGAACTGCTTATGGCGCCGAATTTATGCTTCGTAAAAACACGGGAAAATGGACAGGTTCGGCCGCTTATGGCTGGTCGTATTCCGATCGGAGATTTGCCAATATTAATGGTGGAAAAAGTTACGAGTTCGACTTTAACCGCCCACATAGTTTTACCATCAATATTAACCGCGAATTGAAAAACAACTGGAACATGAGCGCTGTATGGATTTTACAGAGTGGTACACCTTTTACACCTGCGCTTGGGAAGTTTTACACATTGAATCCCGTAACCGGAAAATCCAGATTAGAGATAATTTACGGCGATAAAAATTCCGACCGAATGCAGGCTTATCACCGTTTGGATTTAGGTTTTAACCACACAGTAACAACAAAAAAAGGTTATAAAGCTGTGTGGACGTATTCTATTTACAATGCTTACAATCACATCAATCCTTTCGACTATTATTACGACAATGATAATATCACAAAAAACGGCAGCGACTATTCAAAACCATTAAATATTTATAAAATAGGGTTATTCACCATAATCCCAAGCATCGCTTACAAAGTATATTTCGATTATAAACCTAAATCTCAGACATACGAGGCAAAAGAAAAAAAGGAAAAGAAAAATTATAATTGGTTGTATTTTTGAATGAAATTCTATATTTTTTAAGTACCGCTTTATGGCAAAATTTCCTTAAATTTGCATTTTGTTTTATAGTAAAAAGTATTGTTTGTTTTCTTCCACGTAAGTAGTAAATTATAAAAATCATACATATTAATGGCAAAAGAATTTAAGTATCAGGATCCGTTCCCTGTTGGGAAAGACAAAACCGAGTATTATTTGCTGACAAAGGATTATGTGTCCGTTTCAGAATTTGAAGGACAGGAAATACTCAAAGTAGCTCCGGAAGGACTAACTGAATTAGCACGGGTAGCCATGCGCGATTGTGCTTTCTTGCTTCGCCCCGAACATCAAAAACAAGTGGCAGCCATACTCTCCGACCCCGAAGCAAGCGAAAACGATAAATATGTGGCGCTTACCATGCTTCGAAATGCCGAAATTGCAGCTAAAGGCGTACTTCCTTTCTGTCAGGATACCGGAACGGCTACTGTTTATGCAAAAAAAGGAAACAATGTTTGGACGGATGGAACAGACGAAGAAGCGCTATCGAAAGGCATTTATCTGACATATACCGAAGAAAACTTGCGTTACTCGCAAAATGCGGCACTTAACATGTACGATGAAGTAAACACAGGCACCAATCTGCCTGCACAAATCGACCTTGTGGCAAGTCATGGTAACGAATATAAATTTCTTTTTATTGCCAAAGGAGGCGGTTCGGCAAACAAATCTTATCTTTTTCAGGAAACTAAAGCGCTGTTGAATCCTGCTTCGTTAGAGAAATTCCTGACTGAAAAAATGCGCTCACTCGGCACAGCTGCTTGTCCGCCGTATCATATTGCCTTTGTAATTGGTGGAACTTCGGCCGATGCTTGTATGAAAACCGTAAAATTAGCATCAACAAAATATTACGATGAATTGCCCACCGAAGGAAACGAACTCGGGCAGGCTTTTCGCGATGTGGAATTGGAAAAAACAATCCTAAAACGCGCACAGGAACTGGGCATTGGTGCTCAGTTTGGCGGAAAATATTTTGCACACGACATTCGCATAGTACGTTTATCGCGTCATGGCGCTTCGTGCTTTGTGGGTATGGGTGTTTCGTGCTCAGCCGACCGTAATATCAAGGCAAAAATTAATAAAGATGGCATTTGGGTAGAGAAATTGGAGGACAATCCCGGACAGTATATTCCTGAAGAATACCGTAATGCCGGCGAAGGCAATGCCGTAAAAATCGACTTGAATCAACCCATGAAAGATATTTTAGCAACCTTGTCGAAATATCCGGTATCAACCAGGTTATCATTGAGCGGAACAATTGTTGTAGGTCGGGACATAGCACATGCCAAACTCAAAGAATTACTCGATGCAGGGAAACCTCTGCCACAATACATTAAAGATCATCCGATTTATTACGCGGGTCCTGCAAAAACGCCCAAAGGAATGCCCTCAGGTTCGTTTGGCCCAACTACAGCAGGTCGCATGGACTCCTATGTGGATTTATTTCAGGCAAACGGCGGCAGCATGATAATGATAGCCAAAGGGAATCGCACACAACAAGTTACGGATGCTTGTCAGAAGTACGGCGGTTTTTATCTTGGCTCTATTGGCGGTCCGGCAGCTATTTTGGCACAAAACAGTATCAAAAAAGTAGAATGTCTCGAATATCCCGAACTCGGCATGGAAGCTATTTGGAAAATTGAAGTAGAAAACTTCCCTGCATTTATTTTGGTTGACGATAAGGGAAATGACTTTTTTAAACTGATAAAACCAAATCCGGTTTGTTAGGCTTGAACATAATTTTTTTTATAAACGCGAATTCGGATTTGTTCCGGTTCGCGTTTTTTTTGACTAAAAAATTGAACAATAGGGTTGTTTTCATATTTTCCTTAAGAAGAATGTAGAATTCATTATTTTTTTTAAGTAATTCAACTTTAGGAAGTATTTAATTACTTGATTTACCGACAAATGCAAAATTAAGCATATTGAATATCAAATGGTTATACAAATGTATATTTTCTAAATTTTCGATGTTTTTGCACACCCCTAACCCCTCATTGTACCTCTATCCCACTTTTCCGATGTATCGGAACAAGCCGGCTACTTTCTCTAAAGGAGATAGAAAAAGGTATAATGATTTTGAGAGGGGAACGGTTCATCGCAAGCAGAAAATTCATCGCATATATTTATATATTTCAATTTCAGGCACTTAAACTTACGAAAGTGGAATAATATTTAGTTGATATAGTGGAATAATTTATTCCGGACCGAAATTTTTTGTTTTCGGACCGGAATAATTTATGCCAACCTGAATTCGCTCGGAATCGCGCTGAAATAATTTATTTCAAATAGAAAAAATTCTAAAAAAATCCTTCTTAATGCTTCGCATTATTTTTTTACGTTAATATTTAAGTGCTAAATCGGCATTAATAAACACTAATTTTTTATATATTTGTGGGTGAATTTTCTTTTAGAAAATTGTTATACATTTTATTTAACAATTCCTGTATACGCCATTGTATATTTTTTTGACTTGTTTTGTAATATGCAGATTTTCAAAAAATTGATTTTATTTTTATTAAATATATAGTGAAAATATACGCCACATTTATGGCGCATAGGGAGATGTTAGCGGGCATAGTTGAAAAGGAAAAAAGAGACAGATTTGCATTGAAAAATCTT
>CAYNGF010000043.1:0-27673 GCA_964396515.1 uncultured Paludibacter sp. | reverse complement strand
CAGAATTACACATAATTAAAAATAAATATCGACAAAGCTTAATGTTTGTCGGTCAGTAGTGATATCTAATACTATTTTTTACACGAATTTAAGTAGTTGAAAGCAATAGGGAAAATCTACTTTCGGGTCGTTTGGTGATTCACTCAACCGTCTATAAAGTTTCTGTTCCTTATCTATCAAAATTTTCAAAAAAATATTTAAATAATGTTTGTAAAATACTTCGAAATGATAATTCATTTTTATCTGAATGAAAATTTATTTTACCGATTTAAAATATTCGGAGTATAACAATTTTATTTTCGGAAAACAGTTTAAAAAAGTATTTTTGTAATGAAATCAGCAAGAGAAAATTCAAATGAAAAGAATCTTAGTCAGATTTATTAAACTTCCTTCAAATTTTACATTCTAATGATAGTTTGTATAGCTGAAAAACCAAGTGTTGCGCATGACATTGCTGCTGTATTAGGAGCAAACGTACGAAAAGATGGTTATATCGAGGGAAATGGTTATCAGGTAACCTGGACTTTCGGGCATTTGTGCGGATTACTCGAACCACACGAATATACACCGGACTGGAAGGCATGGGCTATCAGCAGGTTGCCCATGATACCTTCTCGCTTTGGTATAAAGGTTATGAACGACAGTGGAGTGCAAAAACAATTTAAAGTTATCGAAACGCTTGTTGCCAATGCTGACGAAGTAGTAAACTGTGGTGATGCAGGGCAGGAGGGAGAGCTAATTCAGCGTTGGGTTCTTCAGAAAGCAATGTGTAAATGCCCAGTGAAACGCCTATGGATTTCTTCACTCACCGAAGATGCAATACGCGAAGGTTTCAAAAATCTAAAAAGTCAGGATGAATACCAAAACCTTTACGAAGCGGGACTTTCGCGGACAATAGGCGATTGGTTATTAGGCATGAATGTGACACGGCTTTATACAATTAAATTCGGACAAAACCGTAACATATTATCAATTGGTCGGGTTCAAACTCCCACATTGGCATTAATTGTAAAGCGTCAGGATGAAATTGATAATTTTAAGCCTGAACCTTATTGGGAGTTGAAAACTGTTTACAGGAACACGACTTTTTCAGTTACTAAAGGACGATTTTCTACCGAAAAAGAAGGTACCGAACTGCTTGAAAAAGTAAAAACATCGTTATTTACAGTAACTGATATTAATACAAAAAAAGGAACTGAATCGGCTCCACGGCTTTTTGATCTTACATCTTTACAGGTGGAATGTAACCGGAAATTTGCTTTCTCTGCTGATGAAACACTGAAATTAATTCAATCGTTATATGAGAAAAAAGTTACTACCTATCCGCGTGTAGATACTACTTTTTTGAGCGATGATATTTATCCTAAAGTTCCCGGAATACTGAAAGGATTAAAGGATTATGAACAACTTGTTAAACCGTTGCTCGAAAATAAGTTAGCCAAAAGTAGAAAGGTTTTTGATAACTCAAAAGTTACCGATCACCATGCAATAATTCCAACAGGCGTTCATCCGACTGGTTTGTCCGATAGCGAAAAAAAAGTTTTCGATTTGGTTGCACGTAGGTTTATTGCGGTTTTTTATCCTGAATGCAAAGTCTCTACTACCACAGTTTTAGGCGAAGCTGCCGAAGTAGAATTTAAAGTTACAGGAAAACAAATACTCGAACCGGGATGGAGATTGGTTTTTACCAAAGAAGATAATAATCCTGAATCGGCTGATACCGAACCCAAAACGGAAGATGAAGAAAAAACACTCCCGTTGTTTGTAAAAGGAGAAAGCGGACCACATGAACCTTCGGTGGCAGAGAAATGGACTTCGCCTCCCAAACCATATACCGAAGCCACCTTACTCAGAGCAATGGAAACGGCAGGTAAATTAACCGATAATGAAGAACTGCGCGATGCAATGAAAGAAAACGGTATTGGAAGACCTTCGACGCGTGCTGCAATTATAGAAACTCTTTTTAAAAGAAATTATATTCGAAAGGATAAAAAAAATATTTTCCCAACAGAAACGGGGCGAAATTTAATTGGAATTATTAAGGAAGATTTACTGAAATCGGTGGAACTTACGGGCTTGTGGGAAAAAAAACTTCGAATGATAGAAAAAGGGACTTACCAGGCATCAGTTTTTATTGATGAACTCAAAACGTTAGTAATCCAAATTGTGGAGAACGTAAAAAATGATAACTCAACAATAAATTCTCAACAAAAAAATGTAAATATCACTGATAATATTATTGGAACAACTTGTCCCAAATGTGGCAAAGGCACATTGATAAAAGGCAATAAGGCTTATGGTTGCAGCCGCTGGAAAGAAGGATGTGATTACCGAGTGTTTTTTTAAAAGGAGAAAGTAAACCAGTTGCAAGTGAACAAGTAAACAAGTGAACAAGTAAATAAGTGAACAAGTAAATAAGTGAACTAGGAATAAAGTTACGAGTTACGAGTGAACGAGGACTAGTAAATACGTAAACAGAAAACCCGAAACCCGAAACTCGAAACCCCAACCGCGATAAGAATTTATTAATTCTTCTTTTTTACTTCCGGATATACTATGCGTGAGTGATACATATTTTTAATTTTCAGTTTAAAAACATCTTTCACGGTTTCCACATCTCTGAAACTTATTGGAGCATTTTTGAATTGTCCATCAGCTATTTGGCTGTCAATCATGCTATCAACCATTTCATCGATGCTTGCTGGGGTGTAGTTTTTCAAACTTCGTGAGCGTGCTTCTACAGCATCGGCCATCATGAGTATCGCAGTTTCTTTACTGTCGGGTAGCGGACCGTGGTACATAAAAGCCTCATCGTTGGGTTTTAATTCGGGATGTGTGTTAATATATGAGTTATAGAAATATTTGGTTTTGCTCAGACCGTGATGCGTGGTGATAAAATGAATAATTTGCTCAGGTAAATGACTTTTTTTGGCAATTTCTACACCATCGGCTACATGTTTAATAATTTCGCGTGCTGCTGCTTCGTAGTCCATATCGGTGAGAGGATTTTTTTCTCCCATTTGGTTTTCGACAAATAAATCAGGATTTTTCATTTTACCAATATCGTGATAAAGTGCACCTGTACGGACAAGTAAACTGTTCGCTCCAATTTTTTTTGCAGCTTCAGTTGCCAGATTCGAAACCTGAAGCGTATGTTGAAAAGTACCGGGAGCTTTTTCAGCAAATTCCATCATCAGGTCGCTGTTAATGTTGGTAAGTTCCACCAGCGTTACTGCTGAAATCAATCCGAATACTTTTTCAAAGATATAAATCAGTACATAAGCAAATAGCAAAAAAGTGCTGCTAATGGCAAAATATAAAATTGGCAGCCAGTGCACTTTTCTTATTTCACCTTCAATAATAAATTCATGAGCAAGATAAATTCCCGTGTAGCAAAGAAATATTATGAATGCAGTTTGAGCTAACTGTGAGCGTTGGGTCATATCTTTCAAACTCGAAACGGCAGCCATCCCTATAAAAATCTGTAAAATCAAAAATCTGAATGAATTATCAACCATCAAAGCAATGATCATCATGGTAATGATATGTGCGAAAAGAGCTGTGCGCGAATCGTAAAAAACACGTACCATAATGGGTAGTAGAGCATATGGAAGTATAAAATAATTAAAACCGGTATTTTTAATTATAAAAGTAGTTAGTGCAATCATTAACACCATTAGCGATGAGATTAATATAATATTCCGAATCTCATCGAATATACGCGGGCGAAACAGGTAAACATAGAGAAAGAAAAGGAGAATTTCTCCACTAATAATTAAAATGCGACCAATGGTAACTAATGCTGTTTGCCGATAGCTTACTTTACGTTCTTCTGAAGCTTTTTTAAGTGAAAGAAGTATCTGATATGTATCAGCTGTAACTATTTCGCCACGATCGATAATTCTTTCGCCTGTTTGCACCATTCCACTGGTAAGTGAAAAATTTTTTAGTAATTCAGTTTTTGCAGTTTCCGATTTAAGGCTGTCATATTTAAGGTTGTTCGTTATATAATGATTAAGATTTAGAGATTTAAGTGTTTCCGGTGAAGCGCTTAATATTGCCTCGTAGGCATTTTTTGGGGTATAAAGTTCTGTAATATCGATGGTTTTACTTGTTCTGTCCGGATGTATTATTTTTATTTGTTTACGTTCTGCATTTAATTTCTCAAAATCCTGAACTGATATGATACCTTTAGCATAAATTTCTGAAAATTTTTTACGAAAAAATTCTGTTTGAAAAATTTGATAAGGTAATGCTTTTTGAAAATCTTCAGTAAATTTTTTAATTTGGGCATTACTCACTATCGTATCGATAAAATAATACGGTATAAAATCTTTAAGTAATTCCTGTTTCTCAGTTTCAATTTGTCGATTCGTTTTATAAATCGGAAAATCAAACGAAGCTGTAACTAGTTCATACGACCAGGGTTTTCCAATTTCAAATTGATAATTAAAGGTTTTACGTTCGGGGAAAAGCTGAACTATTACAATGATTAATACTATGAATATCAGTCCTTTCAATATATTTTGCCAGTTTTCGCGACTTATGTTGATTTTCATTTTAATTGTAAATTAAGTTGCTCAATTTAGATTATGTTTACAAAATCTTTTAAGCCCGAAAATTACAAAAAAATCAATTCATTTCATTATTTTTTGAGTGAAGTTTGAAAAATTACTGTTTAGTTTGTGAAAAATACCATAACAGGATAATTTTCACAAACGATGATTGTTTTAAAAAAATGTCTTATCAATATTATTTTCAGAAAAAATGAATATCTGATGTAATATTTATCGATGCTTTTCGTCGTATATTTGAAAGTATAAATTAACGTTAAAGAAGAGATTATTAAAACTGAATTTGCACTGCATGGATGCCTGGAATTTTAAGCAATTGATTTTACCTATGACCGATCGATTATACAGGTTTGCCCGGTCGATTTTACAGGATGGCGAGGAAGCAAAAGATGCGGTACAGGAATTGAGTTTAAAACTGTGGGAGAAACGTAATGTCCTCGACGGAGTGGAAAATTTACAGGCTTTTGCAATGAAATCGATGCGTAATCACTGTTTGGACGAAATCAGAAAACGTCGTAATACTACAGAACCCGACCATGTAATGATTTCTGAATTTCCCGAACCTTACGAAATTGTAGAACAATCTGATATGAGTATCAGAATAAAAAAACTAATTGAAAAACTGCCTGAACTTCAGCGTACAGTAATTCAACTCAGGGATGTTGAGGGATTTGAAATAGAAGAAATTGCTAAAACCACAGGACTTACTGCGAATGCTGTTACAGTGAATCTTTCGAGAGCAAGACAAAAAATAAGAGAACAGATTTTAAATGAAAATAAAATATCGGAACGAAAATTATGGATAGGATAGATAAAATACTTGATAAATACTTTAGGGCAGAAACAAGCATAGATGAAGAACAAGAACTGAAAGCATATTTCGGCTCAGGAAAAGTGGAGCCTGCACATGAACATTACAAACCTCTGTTTTTGCTTTTTGAAACTGAAAGGAAGGTAAAATACACAGGAAAATTGCCTGAATTTACCGAAAAGTCGGTGAACTATAAACAAAACATTTACCTACGCAGCATATCGATTGGAATTTCAATTGCAGCTGTTTTGGTTATCGCTATTATGCTGATAAAACCACAATATAATACACCCCGCGACTATGCTGTGGTGAATGGAAAATATATTGATAACGAAGAAATAGTTATGCAGATGGTAAATTCGAAACTCGAAAACATAAATGGTGTACTATCAAGAACTATGAAACCTGTTGAAAGTATTTCGAAAGTTCGAAATAGCCTTGAACCTGTCCGAAAAATTTCAGAAACTATTTCATCGAATGAATAAAAAAAATAAAAAGTTATGAAACGTCATATAATTGTTATAATATCAATGCTTTTGCTTGCAAGCTTGCTTCTAAAAGCTCAAACACTTCACAGTTTTTTTACGCGGTACGATCATGATAGAAGATTTGAGACAGTGTCGGTTGGACGTTTTCTTTTTGGGCTTGCACTGATTTCAGGGAACTTATCCGATGAAGAAAAAGAAATTGTAGGCAGTTTGCGGCAAATAAAAGTGCTTAGTGCGAAAGATAATGTGGAGCCTAAATTTGCTCAAAAAATGATGAGAGACCTTAACAAAGTAATTGATAAAGGTAATTTCGAAAGCCTTTTAGAAGTAAGAAGTAAAGATGAAAAAGTGGATATTTTAGTTAGGAAAAATCGCGATATTTACACTGACTTGTTGATTTCAGCTCGTGAAAATGGTGAATTAAATGTAATTTGGATCAGAGGAAAACTCACAAAAAGAATTATAGAAAAAATTAAAATAGATAATAATAACAAAATGACGGGTTTACCTGTTGATATTAATTTATAAACAAAATGAAAAAAGGAATAGTTTTAATTGTAACGCTGCTTATGTTAGCAGCTGCAATGCAGGCACAATCGCTACAGAAGTTTTTTGACAAATATGCTGATGATGAAAGATTTCAATATGTTTCTGTAAGCAAGGGAATGATGAATATGGCTTCGGTTTTTGGCGGAATGGCAAAAAACGAAAAAGAAGTTATGTCGAAAATGCAGGGGCTAAAAATATTGACATTAGTTCAAAATGACGATTCAGCATTGATGACGAAAGTACTTAGTGAACTTAATCAAATTGTTGAGGAAGGTAATTTTGAGTCTGCTGTAGAAGTACGCGAAAAAGGTAACAGAGTACGCATTCTTTTCAGAGTTAGTGGAAGTGATAATGCAGATATGCTTATTATTACTCGTGAAAAGAGCGAATTCAGTTGTATCTGGATTAAAGGAAAAATGACCAAAGAAGAAATGATGAAAGTGTTTTCCGAAAATTCATCAGGAGAATTCCCATTTGTTGGTTAAACAATAGTAGTCAACAAAACAATTAAGTTACATTGATGAAGGGCGGCATTGTCGCCCTTCATTAATATTCTACCAATGATTTGTTAGTTTAAATTTTGCACTTTCGAATTTGTTTTATTAATTTGTAATGTCAAAATGCTTATGAATTAATCAATAAATTTCATGCGATTGCATATTCGATATTATTTCACTATTGTATCTTCCTTACTTATCCTGCGTTTATTTTCTCAGGATTTTACTCCCATAGTAAATCAGTTTAATAAAAACGACTATCGCGCTGCCAACCAAAACTGGGCTGTAGGACAGGGCGCCGATGGCATGATGTATTTTGGCAACAACAATGGATTATTGCAATTTGATGGTGCTGAGTGGGAATTGCATAAAATGCCTCAAAATAAAATTGTAAGATCGATTCTTGTTATAAATGACATAATTTATGTAGGCTCTTATGAAGAATTTGGCTTTTTCAAAAAGAATTTGAACGGACAGCTTGAATACACATCACTTTCGGACAGTTTGAAAAATTATAAGATGATGAACGATGAAATCTGGACAATTTCAAACCTTAATGGTCAAATAATTTTTCAATCGTTTACCTCTTTCTTTAGTTATCAAAATAATAAAGTTCAAGGTTATAGGCTTCCTTATACTTTTTTATTTTTTAATGTCTATAACAACAATATTTATACTTATACTGAACAGACAGGTTTCAGTCGATTTAATTTAAAAACAAAAAAGCCTGAAAAGGTAGTAGAAAACAGCCAACGAATTAGCCCGGTATTTTCTGTTTTGAAATTCGATCCGCTTCGAGCGCTCGTTGTTACAAAATCTTCCGGTTTGTTTCTTTTTGATGGAAACAATATCGTTCCTTTCAAAACTGAGACAGACGATGAAATTATGAAAGCTGAAATTAATCGCGCTTTGATTACTTCAGATGGTACAATAATATTAGGTACCATTCTGAATGGTGTAACGGCAATTGATAAAAAGGGTAAACATTTATGGACATTAAATACCTCGAACATACTTCAAAATAATACCATTCTTGGTATGTTGGTCGATAAAGACAATAATCTTTGGTTAGCGCTCGATAAAGGAATTGCTTTTATCCGTTTAAACTCTACACTCAGATATATTCACGCATTCAAACCTTCCATTGGTGCAATTTATACAGTAAGTTACTTCAAAAATGTTTTACTTATTGGTACGAACCAAGGTCTTTACAAAGCCATCTTTGACCCCGAAAGATTTACCATTACCCGTTTACAACTCGAACAAAATATCAAAGGTCAGGTTTGGAATATCTCTCGTTTCGGAGAGCAAAATATTTGTGGTAACAATGAGGAAACTTTCAATATTTCTGATAAAGGAATTGATATGATTTCACCCGTAAGAGGTGGAATTTGTATTCGTAAGGGACAAATTAACGGTAAAGAAGTTCTTGTACAAGGTACTTATACAGATCTTTGTATTTATATTAACGACAAAAATATTTGGAAATTCAGTCATACAGTGCAAGGTTTTGTAAATCCTATAAGATATATCGAAATTGATTACACCGGAACAATTTGGGCAAGTCATTTATATCAGGGCTTATACGCAATAAAACTAAGTTCTGACCTACGAAGGGTTGAAAAAATTTCGGAATATAAATCGCTCGATAATAAAAACGCTTCCAACATAAATGTATTCTCCTTAAATAACCGTGTGGTATTTACCGATCATACCCAATTTTATACTTTTGATGATATTCAGAAAAAAATTATTCCTTATGATGAACTAAATCAGAAATTGGGATATTTTTACAAAGCATATCGTATTACGCATTTCCGGGACGATTTATATTGGTTTATTCTTGATGGAGAAGCAGCGTTAGTACAGATTAATAATTCAGAAGTGCAATTGCTTGATGTGGTGCATTATTCTATGTTTTTAAATCAGACAGTGGATGATTATCAAAATATTATCCCAATTTCTGATTCGTTGTGTCTTTTTACTTTAGAAAACGGCATGGCATTGTATAAATTTGCTAAGGCAAGAGAGGAACTTAAACATTCGATTTTGAAGTTTAAGAAAATTATATGCTATGATGCTGAATCAAAAGTGATAAAGTATCTTCCTCTTTTGGATAATCCAACTTCGAAACTTGATTACAATACGAATAGCGTAGCATTTTCGGGATTTTATACAGATTATGGAAGCTTGAATAACCTTCAGTACAGATTTAAACTCGATGGTTTGGATAAAGTTTGGAGTGAACCAAGTGCAAACCCACAGAAAGTGTTTAATTACTTACCTCACGGCGAATATATCTTACATGCTGAAGTTTTAACGAAAACCGGAATTAAACTTTCCGAAGCATCCTACAAATTCAGTATTAAACCTCCATTTTATTTAAGTACTCTCGCATATATTGTATATATTCTCTTATTTATAGCCCTTATTATTGGAATTTACTTTTATGTTTTGCATTTATTTGCCGTAAAAAAGGAAAAAATACATCGCGAGCAGGAAGAAATACGTTTAAAAGAAATTGAAAAACGTGAAAATCAAATAATAGCGCTCGAAAAGGAAAAATTAGCATCGGAATTGACGCTAAAAAGCAAAGAACTGGCTGAGTCAACAATGACAATTATAAAAAAGAACGAAATACTTGCCGGTATTAAGGAAGAAGTAATTGCTCAAAAACAGGCTTTAGGAAGTCAATATCCGAATAAATATTACGATAAACTTATCCGTTTACTTGATGAAAACCTATCGTCGGAAGATGACTGGGCGATTTTTCAAGCCAATTTCGACCGCATTCATGAAAACTTTTTTCGCAACCTTCATAGTACGTATCCTGAATTGACATCAAACGATTTGCGATTCTGTGCATATTTGAGGCTCAATCTTTCAAGCAAGGACATTGCACATCTAATGAATATTTCGTTAAAAGGCGTCGAAGTAGGTCGTTATCGTATCCGGAAAAAAATAGGCTTACCCTCAAATAAAAGCTTAACCGAATTTATGATTGAATTCAAATAAATTTTTAAAACCCCATAATCCGAAGACAAAATTCAAATTTAATTTTGATCTTGACTTGTGATTTTGCCTGCTTATATCATAAGTTTACAGAATTGAATGAATTAAACCTCAATTCGCCTCCCCCTTTTTTAGCTGTTTTATCTTTTGATTATAAGATTTTTCGAATTATCTTTTTATAAATATGTAATTTATATGTATATGTTAATCAATAATTTGAATTAATTAATTGTTTCAATGTAGTAGAAAAATAGGGTTTCTCTAAAACCTATTTTAATGCTGTAGTGTTTTAGTGGGGTGATAAAAAAAATCTTCTTTCACAAACCGATATATTTTTGCATCAACGAAAATACCAGAAAACATTACAATCATGAAGAACTCAACTCCTTTATTTATTTCATCAATAATTCTGTTGCTTATCATGATCACTTCGTGTTCTCAAAAAAATAGAAGTGCATCTTCAGAACTTGACCAAAAAGTTGATTCAGTTTTAAAACTAATGACACTGGAAGAAAAAATTGGTCAAATGGTTCTTTATACCAGCGATTGGGATGTAACAGGTCCAAAGTTGCGATCAAATTATTTGGAAGATATACGTAAAGGCCATTGTGGCAATATATTCAATGCCCATACAACAGCTTATGTGCGTGAACTCCAAAGAGTAGCTGTTGAAGAGTCACGTTTAGGTATTCCGTTGTTGTTTGGTTATGATGTTATTCACGGGCACAAAACGATTTTCCCAATTTCGTTGGGAGAATCTGCCTCGTGGGATTTGGAAGCAATAGAAAAATCAGCACGCGTTTCGGCTATTGAAGCAGCAGCTTCAGGACTAAACTGGACTTTTGCTCCTATGTGCGATATTTCAGTTGAACCACGTTGGGGAAGAGTATCAGAAGGAGCAGGTGAGGATCCATTTCTCGGATCGAAAATTGCGGCTGCACGTGTTCGTGGTTTCCAGGGAAGATCCAACGATTTGTCTGATTCATTAACCCTACTGGCATGTGTGAAACATTTTGCTGCTTATGGCGCTCCTCAAGCCGGCAGAGATTACAATACTGTGGATATGTCGGAACGCACTTTTTTCGATGTTTATTTACCACCTTACAAAGCTGCAATTGATGCAGGTGCATTAAGTGTAATGAGTTCTTTTAACGAACTTGATGGCGTACCTGCAACGGGAAGTAAATATCTTTTAACCGATATTTTGCGAAACCAGCTTGGATTTAAAGGTTTTGTGGTAACAGATTACACATCTATTAATGAGATGGTTTATCATGGTATTGCAGCCAATGAAGCTGAAGCTGGAATGCTTGCCATAAAAGCAGGTGTTGATATGGACATGCAAGGCGAAGTATATTTTAAATATCTGAAAAAGCAAGTAGAAGATGGATTGATTGATGAAAAATTGATAGACGAGGCGGTTCGAAGAATTCTCAAAGTGAAATTCATGCTCGGATTATTCGACGACCCGTACCGTTATTGCAATCCTGAACGTGAAAAACGATTGATTTATGCACCTGAACATCTTGAAGCAGCATTGGATGTAGCAAAAAAATCGATGGTTTTATTAAAGAATGACAATCAGGTTCTACCGCTGAAAAAAGGCGAAAAGTTAGCTGTAATTGGCGAACTTGCAACATCAACTCGTGATATGCTTGGATCATGGAAAGCAGCCGGAGACTGGGATTTTATGAAATCGCCACTCGATGAAATTAAAACCTATAATGGAGAAACTAACATAATTTTTGCGGAAGGCGTAAAAAAAATAGGTACGGACCGTAGTGGTTTTGCAGGTGCAATTGCAGCTGCCCGTCGTGCCGATAAAGTGGTTTTCTTTATGGGTGAAGATTGGGATATGACTGGTGAAGCTGCCAGTCGTACCGATATTTCCATACCCGGCGTGCAAACAGAATTACTTGCAGAGCTTAAAAAACTTGGGAAACCGATGGTTGTAGTGTTAATGAATGGTCGTCCATTAGTGATCGAACGTGAAAACCAACTTGCAGATGCCATACTCGAAGCATGGTATCCGGGAACAATGGGTGGAAAAGCAATTACACAAGTGTTGTTTGGCGAATATAATCCATCCGGAAAACTAACGATGACTTTCCCATTAAACCTCGGACAAGTTCCTATTTATTATTATGCCAAAAACACAGGTCGCCCTATTTATCTTGAAAATCCTAAATACAAATCGCGTTATATCGATTCACCAAACGACCCGTTATTCCCATTCGGTTACGGATTAAGTTATACAACTTTTGAATACTCTGATATCACTTTATCAACTAAAGAATTATTGCAAAACGGAGAAATAACTGCTAAAGTTACGGTGAAAAACACAGGAAAATACGATGGCGAAGAAGTGGTTCAATGTTATGTGAGAGATTTGGTTGGAAGTGTAACTCGACCGGTGAAAGAACTGAAAGGTTTTGAAAAAGTGATGATAAAAGCAGGTGAAAGCAAAGAAGTCACTTTTAAAATTACACCTGATATGCTTGCTTTTCATCGATTGGACATGACATACGGCACTGAACCTGGTGATTATAAATTGTATATAGGTGGTAATTCGAGGGATGTGAAGGAAATTGGGTTTACAGCCCCCTAAATTGCCCACAGTGGGACTGAAAGACTCAATATAAACAGCATTCAATCAAAATATAATTCTTGGGATGAAAAAAATTTACGTCATATTTTTACTGATATTTTCAGCTATTGGATATATAATTGCCGAAAATCAGAGATTTAAAGTACCGGACGAACTAAAGGCAACTGCTTATCCTGCACATGTGGAAATTACATTCCAAAATCGTAATGGATTTGTATATGAAGTTTACCGTTCAGTAAATCAGGGAAAGAATTTTATTAAAGTAGGCGAAACCTCAGAAGATTTTTATCATGATTTCTTTGGAAAATCTGTTATTACTGAAACTGCTTTTGTATATAGGATTTTACCCAAAGGAATGAACCCGAAAGATAAAAATGCCGAAAAATTTCAACTTTCAGTGAATGTTAAGCCTGCAACCGACGAAGTATTGCTTGATATAACACAACGTTACACAACACGATATTTTTTCGATTTTGCTGAACCCAAAACAGGCATGGCGCGCGAAAGAAGTAATGATACAAACGGCGACATAGTAACAACCGGAGGCACCGGATTTGGAATTATGGTGTTAATTGCCGGCGCTGAAAGAAATTACTTGAGCAGGAATGATGCCTTTTCAACTATAAATAAAATAGTGGATTTTCTCGAAAAAGCTGAACGATTTCATGGTGCGTGGGCACATTGGTACGATGCTCGAACCGGAAAACCTTTCAGTTTTTCAAAATACGATGATGGTGGCGATTTGGTTGAAACAGCATTTCTTGTGCAGGGTTTACTCACAGCACGTGAGTATTTCAAAAATGGAAATGTAAACGAACGCTTGCTTACAAATAGAATAACCCTACTTTGGGAAACCGTGGAATGGAATTGGTTTACTCGCGGCACTGATTCGCTGTACTGGCACTGGTCGAAAAATTACGAATGGAAAATGAATCATCGAATTAAAGGATTTGATGAAACACTTATAACTTATGTTTTGGCAGCTTCATCTCCTACCTACCCTATTAGCCGTAAAGTTTATGAAAGCTCTTACAAAAATTCATCTTATTTTTTGAATGGGAAATCGTATTATGGTATAAAACTCGATTTGGGTATGGATTACGGTGGACCATTGTTCTTTACCCATTATTCGTTTTTGGGTTTAAACCCGAATGGATTAACAGATGTTCATACGAATTATTTCGAAAGGAATAAAGCACATGTTTTGATTCACCGAGCTTATGCAATTGATAACCCGAAAAAATACACAGGTTATGGCGCGAATCTTTGGGGCTTTACATCGTCCGATGATCCTTTGGTTGGTTACACATCGCACCATCCGGGAACAAACGACGAAAACGGAACCGTTTCACCAACAGCTGCGCTATCTTCGATAGTTTATACACCCAGTGAATCATTGGAAGTGCTGAAAAATCTGTATTACAATTATGGGAAAATGGTTTTCGGGAAATATGGTTTTTACGATGCTTTCAATCCTTCGTTGGTGGAAGGACAACAGGTGGTAAAAAGTTATTTGGCGATAGATCAAGGTCCAATAGCTGTAATGATTGAAAACTATCGTTCGGGATTAATTTGGAAATTGTTTATGCAAAACAATGAAATTAAATCAGGATTAAAAAAACTTGGATTTGAATATAAATAATCACTTTATTATTAATACATTATGAAAAAACAATTTGGAATTATCCTACTGTTATTTTTTATTTCGGCATCGGTTTTTGCTCAGGAAAAAATTACAGTTCGGGGAACAATAAAAGACAAAACAACAGGTGAAACACTGATAGGTGTTAGTGTAGTGGTAAAAGGAACTTCATTGGGAACCGTTACCGACTATAATGGAAAATACGAATTGAAAGACATTCCGCGAAATTCAGTTTTAGTGTACACTTATGTTGGCATGAAACCTGAAACAAAAGAGGCAAAAAGCAGTGGAACTATCGATGTGGTGTTATCTGCAGAATCGCTTGGGTTAGATGAAGTTGTAGTTGTGGGTTATGGAACTTCACGCAAACGTGATTTAACCGGTTCCATAGTTTCAATCAGTGGAGAAGCTTTGAAATCTTCGCCTGATTATAACCCTGTAAAATCCCTTCAGGGAAAAGTTCCCGGTCTTTTGGTTACAAACAGTGGTTCGGCCGGTTCAAGTCCGAATGTGAAGATTCGCGGTGTGGCAACAACTTATGCCGACACAAAACCACTGTATGTTGTGGATGGTATGTTTATCGACAACATCGATTTCATAAATCCGAACGACATAACATCGATAGAAGTTCTGAAAGATCCTTCATCACTTGCAATTTTTGGGGTTCAGGGAGCAAACGGTGTAATTATTATTACCACAAAACGCTCGGATAAAGGTAAAATGAATGTTAGCTACGATGGTTATGTGGGAACGCAAATTCTGCACGACCGCGACAGAGTTAAGCTTACAAATGCAGACGATTTTACAATGCTGTATAATGAACAATTGAAAAACATGAATCCGAATGCTGTTTCTTGGGTGGGCGATTTATTAGGTGGCGGAACAGATTGGCAATCATATATTTTCAGAGATGCCATAATTACCAATCATGGCGTAACCGTAAGCAATGCTACCGATAAATCGAGTTCGGTTTTTTCACTTGGCTACTTCAAACAGGATGGAATTGTTAAATACGATGCTTATCAGCGCTTTAACGGTCGTTGGGCTGCCGATTATAATGTTTCCAAATTTTTAAAAGTTGGTGGTAACGTTACTTTAAACAGATGGAACTCCGATCCTGCAACTGCCGATGTGAGTAATGCCATCAAAGCCATTCCCACATATACACCCTATGCTCCTGTAGAAGATATTAATCCTAAGAATATTGGTTCGTATTATACTCCTTCGCCAGGAATACAAAAAGACGTAGCCAATCCGGTAGCAGTTATGGAAATAAGAAAAGGTAACTCTGAAAGTTATGGTTACCGTACAGTTGGTAATATTTATGCCGATATTAATTTCACCAAAGATTTATCGTTTAAAATTACCGGTTATGGCGATATTGGAAACAGCTATGGCAGCAGTTACTCGCCACGTTTTGATGTAAATAACAGCACATCCAACTCTTCGCATAAAAGCGAAAAAACTTCCTTTAGCCGTAATGCAGCCGAATATACCAAATATCAGGTGGATATGATTTTGAATTACAATACAAAAATTCAAAACCACCGAATTGGCGCAATGGCAGGATATACAGCACGCGTTCAGGAAGGTCAGGGATTTTCAACTTCTTCAGATACCCTTATTAGTAAAGATTACTGGTCAATACCTGAAGATATGCGAATGTTAAGCATGGGTTCGCCTAAAAATAAAACCAACGGAGACTGGTATGAAGCCGAATCGTTTATTTCATATCTTGCACGTTTGAATTATAACTATGCTGATAAGTATTTAATGTCATTAACTTTCCGTACCGATGGTTCGTCAAAGTTTTCACCCAAAAAACGCTGGGGTTATTTTCCTTCGGTAGGTTTGGCTTGGGTAGCTTCTGATGAAACATTCTTTGAACCACTAAAAAAAACAGTAAATTTTCTGAAAATTAAATCATCGTGGGGTAAACTTGGGAATGATAAAATTGGTAATTATCTTTATTTCCCGACAATAAATCCTATGGGACAACAAGTTGTGGTTGATGGTAAAACGTATTACATTCCTACTGTTAGTAATTTGGTTGATGAAAATATCCATTGGGAGGTCGTTACAGGTTTGGATGTTGGATTTGAAAGTCAACTTTTCAACAGTAAACTGATTCTTGAAGCCGGATATTTTACAAAAACAACAGATGATTTGTTAGCATATGTAGCGCCATCTGTTTCAGTAGGAGCCGGTTATGCAATTACTAATGCAGGAGCTATTCGAAACAGTGGTTTGGAATTTATTGCTACATGGAAAGATAAGATCGGAAAATTGAATTACAGTGTAAGTCTGAACGGAACAACCATCGACAATGAAGTACTTGCACTTGGCAATGATAATTCGTATATAGTTTCAGGAACCTATCACCGAACAGCCGTAGGTCATCCGGTAGGATCAATTTACGGTTATATTCAGGAAGGTATTTATCAAAATCAGACAGAAATTGATAATCATGCAAAAACATCCTGGACATCGATGCCCGGCGACATTAAATACAAAGATTTGAATGGCGATAATAAAATTACCGATGCAGACCGCGATTTTATTGGTTCCACAATTCCAACTTTTATGGGTGGACTAACACTTTCAGCAAACTATTCAAACTTCGATTTCAGTTTGGATTTCAACGGAGTTTTTGGCAGTAAAATAGTGAACACTAAAAAATTGCCTTCGTATGCGCAATTTAATTTCTACTCCACAACACTAAATCGTTGGCATGGTGAAAGTACTTCCAATTTTGAACCGATTTTAAACACTTCGCGCAGCAATAATTTTCTTCCTTCGACTAACCTGCTCGAAAGTGCAGATTATATAAGAATCAGAGCCATACAGTTAGGTTACAATATACCTGCTAATCTTTCTAACACTATTGGAATAAGTAAACTCAGAGTGTTTGCTAATGCTCAAAATCCGCTTACGTTTAAAAAGAATTCAGGATATACACCCGAAATTGGTGGAAGTATTTTAAGTGGAAATATCGACAGCGGAGGTACATATCCTGTACCTTCGGCATATACATTAGGCTTATCTGTTAACTTCTAAAAATCTACGAAAATGAAACGCATATTATTTTTTACAAGCATTATCTTATTAATAACTTCATGTAGCGATGATTTTCTGGATCGATATCCAAAAGGACGCTGGCATCATGCAAATTACACAGCAAACGATTCATTAGATATCAGCATATTGGTTGAATCAAAACTCGGTCAAGGCTACGGAAAACTTCGCAATTTCTGGTTTTCGTGGGCTGGTTTGGCAATGAATAATTACACTACTCCCGATGTTGAAAAAGGAAGTACAGCAAGTGATGGCGGAGTAATTGCTGAATTTAAAACAATGAGCTATACTGCAGGAAGTGAGCCTTTAAGACAGTATTATACCGAATGTTACAATACTATTTATTTTGCTAATGAGGCTTTGGCACTAGTAAATTCAATGGCAGACACGGCAAGCAACAAAAAAAGACTTATGGCAGAAACTTTATTTTTGCGTTCGTTAATGTATTACAGACTTGCTCAGGCATTTGGAGGTGTTCCTTATGTAAATAAAGTGCTATCACAAACGGACAAAACTCCGGCTCGCTCTACTCGTGAAGAAATTTGGGGATATATTGAAACCGATTTAAAATGGGCAGCACAAAATCTCCCTACACGTATACAACGAAATGCAAGCGGAAATTCGGGAAGGCCAACTCAAAATGCTGCTAAAGCATTGCTTGCGAAGGTTTACATGTATCAAAAACAATGGGAAAATGCTTTCGCACTCACCACCGAAATCATAAATTCCGGCGATAATAATTTATCAACCCCTTATGCTGAGATTTTTACCGAAGCAAAAGAATTCGGACCGGAATCGGTTTTTGAGGTTTATTGCGAACAAAAACCATCAGAACAAATTTATATGAGTAGTCAACATGCTCAAATTCAGGGTTTCCGTGGAATTCCGAATTTAGGTTGGGGTTTCAATGCGCCAAGTCAAGTTTTGATGGATGCTTACGAACCCGGTGATCCACGTAAAAAAGCTTCAGTTATACAGGATGGCGACACCTTGGATGGAAAAAAATCAAAAGCAGATGCTGCAAGCTATAAATTTTTCAACCGTAAAGCGTATGTGAGTCTTGCTGAAAGAAATATGTATGGACGAGCTTCTGATCCGCAAGGTTATTGGGCAAATATACGTATTATCCGTTATGCCGATGTTGTATTAATGCATGCCGAAGCAGCCTGTGAATTAGGAAACACTACAGAAGCACTTGCAAAACTCGAAATGGTTCGTGAACGTGCACGTGGAGGAAATGCTACTGTTTTGCCACAAATCACCACAACCAATCAGAGCGAACTTCGTGCAAAAATTCATCAGGAACGCCGTATTGAACTTGCAATGGAATGGGAAAGATTTTTCGATTTAGTGCGTTGGGGCGAAGCCAAAGATGCTATTTCAAAATTTGTTGTAGGGAAACATGAACTTTTCCCGATTCCACAAACAGAAATTGACAAATCAGAAGGATTGATAATTCAAAACCCGGGTTATTAATAACAGATCCATTCCAAAACAACCCCAAACCCTAAAGGGGAGTAAGTAAAAAATAACCCCTAATCTGCTTTCATGGCTTCGAAAGAAGAAAATGGCATATTAGTATTAATTAATAATTGGATAAATGAAAGAGCTCAAATTTAATAAACATATTAACTTCTATTACCGCTTTATGGAGTTACGAGGCATATTTTGGGGAGTGTTATTGCTCATAGTGATCTTTTATTCCTGCAAAGATCCTGTTCCTCCAACTATTAATGTTGTTAAAAATGATGAAACATATTCGCCTGAAAAAGTTAGAACAGTGTTAAATGAGTGGCAAAAGAAAAATTTCAGCTATTTCTACGAAGGTGCCAGTCCAACAGGTTTGGCTTATGAAGGAAACGACAGAGGCGATGTAGTTACAATCGGTGGTACAGGTTTCGGATTGATGGCTTTGATAGTTGGCGCAGAACGTGGATTTATTACTCGTGAGCAGGCAATAAACCAAACAAAAAAAATTGTGCAATTCCTCGGAAAAGCTGAACGTTTCAAAGGTGTATGGTCGCATTGGTATAATCCGGATGGAACTGCACATGCTTTCGGTGATCAGGTAAAAACCGGCGATGTGATTGAAACGTCTTTTCTGATGGCAGGACTACTCACAGCTTATGAATATTACGTTCAAAATAATCAGGCTGAAAAGGAAATCCGGGATTCTGTTGCATCTTTTCAGAAAACTGTCAACTGGAAATTTTACACTAACTCTCAGGATGTTCTTTACTGGCTGTGGTATTCGCAGGAAAATCGTTTTGCGTTACAGATAAGAGGCTGGAACGAAGGACTTCTCAGCTATATTTTGGCTTTAGGAGCACCTGAACCCAACAATATTAGTATTAGTGCTTACAATGAGGGTTGGCTCAGCAATGGTGGAATAGTTAAAAACAACAGAAAATTTTACGATTACACTTTACCGTTGGGTGAACCTTACGGAGGACCTTTGTTTTTTGCTCATTATTCTTTTTTGGGTTTAAATCCTGCTAAAATGAAAGATAATTATGTGAATTACTGGCAACAAAATGTTGCACATACGTTAATTAACAGACATTATTGCATTTACGAAGCCCCTAAAAATTATAAATATGGAGAGTCCGATTGGGGACTAACAGCTTGTTATGGTGGTCGTCCACCATGGAATTACTCGGCAAGGTCACCGCTAAACGATGATGGTGTTATAGCTCCAACAGCTGCAATGAGTTCATTTCCTTACACTCCGTTTTACAGCACACAAATGCTTATGCATTTGGCAGAATATCCGCTTGCCCAGGGTACTTTCGGATTTGCCGATGCCTATTCACCTGAAACTTCAACCTCGGAGAAAAAGCATTTGGCAATTGATCAGGGACCAATAGTGGTAATGATGGAAAATTATCGAAGCGGTTTAATATGGAACTTATTGATGAAAAATGAAGCTATTCAACGTGGGTTATCGCTTGCCGGAATCAGTACACTACCTGAATTTGACGAGGGTTTCCACAAAGCCATTACAAACACTTATACAAAACAATACGACATGATGAGACATCCTGACAGAGAAACTTTTGAGATTGATTTTTACGTGAAAAATGCAGGAAGTACGAAATTCAAATTTCTGAATACTTCAAACGAAGTTGCTTTAGACACAACAATTCAAGCTGTAAAAGGCGAAAATATTTTTAAATTCAAAAATTCCAAAACATTGATAAACCCAAAACAATACACGATTAAAATGACTTCTCCCGATAATAAGGAGTATTCCTTAGTCGTACGATTGAGATAATAAACAATTATAAATTAATTCCTTTAAAAACACAAAGTTATGAAACATGTATTTACTTTTTTTGTAATGGCATTGTTATTTAGTGCTGTTACTTTTGGTCAGGCTACTTTTGTGCTCGACGATTTTGAAAACGGTCTGGTAAATTTCACCGAAGTTGTAAATGTCAATCCACCTGCTCACATGGATATTGCTGTAGTCAATAATCCTGTGAAAGATGCCGTGAATTCAAGCAATAAAGTTTGGGAATGGAAACGTTATGATGCCGAAACAGAAAATAAAATCTGGGCTGGTTTCTATTCGGTTCTTAAAAACGAAATACCATCGGGTTATCATCGTATCGAAATTAAATATCTTCGTAAAAATGCTACTTCGCAGTTGAAAATTAAACCCGAAGGAGCCGTAACGAAAGAAATTATGCCCGTTAATCTGGCTACCAAAACCAATCAATGGGAAACACTTGTTTTTGATATTTATGCTGCAGGTATTAAAAATATACGTGTTTTCGGATTTTTCCCCGATTATTATGAACCAATCGATGTAAATGCAACAGTTTATGTTGATGACATAACCATTGTTTACGATCCGACAATTACTCCTCCACCAGTTCCGACATCGATTACATTGTTCGAAAACAGTGCAAGCGATCGTTTTCACGATCAAAGTTGGTCGTTTAAAGAAGGTGGAAGTACATTATTGCAGGAACACTGGCAAGCTGCCGGTTTGCCCGGTGGTGATAAAATTCCTTGCGTCACCGATCCGGTTAAAAGTGCTCCAAACGCTCTCAAATTACAGTGGAAATCAGTGTCAGGTGGAAATTGGGGAGCAATTGTTGCTTCAATTGGCTGGACAGCACACGATGTGCGTCAAATGACCAATTTCACTTTCTGGGTAAATTCGCCTGTTGCATTATCGAAATCCGCATTACCAAAACTATATTTTGAATCATCTTCCGGCAATCCTAACAAAACAGGTAAGCTCGATATGGGTAACTATGTGAACGATTTGGTTGCAAATACTTGGACACAAGTTGTGATTCCATTGGCTGATTTCTGGGCTGCCGATGCAGCATTTACTTCACAGGAATTTATCAAAGGTATTTTCTTTGCTCAAAATGCTGCCGATAACGAAGAACACACATTATTTATGGACGATTTTAAATTCGTTAGAGTAATTCCAGGTCTTGTTTTGTTCGATAATAGTACTGATAATCGTTTCCACGATCAAAGCTGGTCAACCAAGACGGCACCTAGTACTTTGGTACAGGAACATTGGCAAGGTCCTGGTTTACCTGATGGTGATAAACTTCCGGTTGTTACTACTCCGGTAAAAGATGGTGAAAACGCATTGAAACTGCAATGGAAATCAGCCGAAGGTGGTTCATGGATGGCTTTAGTAGCATCAGTTGGTTGGAAAGCATTTGACCTGAAAGATATGACTCATTTACAATTCTGGGTAAATTCACCGGTTACATTAACCAAAGAATTACTTCCAAAAGTATTCCTCGAATCGCACAGTGGAAACCCGAACAAAACAGGCAAGCTGAATCTCGGTAATTATGTTATCAGCCTTGCAGCTAATACCTGGACAGAAGTGCGTATTCCGTTAGCTGATTTTTATGCTGCCGACCCTGCATTTACTGCTAAAGATGTGGTGAAAGGTATATTCTTTGAACAAAATGTTGCAAATAATGTAGAACACACCATGTATATGGACGAATTCAGATTTATTGCCATTCCGCCAAGTGAGGTAAATGCTCCGATTTATGTTGATTTCGGTTCAAATAATCCTGCATTAATGACTGCAGGCAATTGGAACAACGTAACAGAGCATCAATCAGGCACAACAAACCTTATTGACGAAGGAGGAAATGCTACCGGAATTAAACTTGCAGTAACTGATGCATTCTATAACGGCTATAATACAAACGGGACAACTGCTCCTGCAGGCGATGCTGCCATTTTCCCACAAAATGCAACTTCGGATAACTTCTTCTGTAACGGTGCGGCTTGGGGTTCTGTTCCGGCAAATCCCGAAGGAATCATTACTTTCACCGGCTTGAATCCTGATAAATATTATTCATTCAAAATTTTTGCTTCACGTACAGGTGTTACTAATATTCGTGAAGCCAAATATACAATGACAGGTTCAGGTGCAGCAGTATCAGATACATTAAATGCCGGAAATAATGTTTCAAGAATTGCAGAAATATGGAATGTAAGACCTACAACCGAAGGTACAATTGTTTTCAAATCTGAAGCAGGCCCAAGCAATAACAGCGCTGAAAAATTCTTCTTCCTTGGTGCAATGAAAATAATCAGAACAGATACTCCTACTGCGGTTGAAAATGTATCAGTTAATAATAATCTTAACGCATATTTTGTAAACAATACACTGAGAATAAATGATTATACAGGATTCGTAAAAGTTTATAATGTAGCAGGAAGTTTGGTTGCCGAAGGTCAATCCATTTTTGGATATATGACCTTGAAACTTGACAAAGGTCTTTATATTGTAAATACAACTTTGGGCAATGCCAAAGTCTTGGTTAAATAACAATTTTTAATTTCAAAAAACTCCGGAGTCTGATTTCAGGCTACGGAGTTTTTCATTCTTAAATAAACGTAATGAGAAAAGCAATCATTTTTACTATTTTGTTTATAAGTGCAGGTTCAATCTTTGCACAATATCCACGTGCTTCGTTGTGGACATCGGCAATGAGTAGTTTTGCGGCTCAGGATGCTGCAAATGGAATTCAAAAAGATGTTGTGCTGTTTGTCGGTAGTTCAACCTTTACCATGTGGAATAGTCTGCAAACCGATTTTCCAAAATCGAAAGTGCTCAACCGAGCGTTTGGCGGTTCAATGATGACTGATTTGATATATTTCTTCAATCAGGTGGTGGCACCATATAATCCGCGTCAGGTAGTGATTTACGAAGGCGATAATGATTTGTTTGAAACTACAAAAACTCCGGATAATTTTATGGAAGATGTCATTACAATGGCACGTTTAATAAATATTTATTTCCCAAATGCCGAAATTCTTTTAGTTTCAATAAAACCCAGCCCTTCTCGTACAGCTTCCTTTCCAAAATACTTAACAGCCAATAGTTTAATGAAAAGTTATGCCGAAAAAAACGCACATATAAAGTATTTGGATACATGGACGCCAATGTTAAAGCAGGATGGAACGCCTGAAACTTCATATTTCCTTGCTGATATGCTACACATGAACGCTTCAGGTTATGCTTTGTGGAAATCAATTTTAGAACCTCATTTGCTTACATCTGATTTTGTTACCCCTGATAAAACTGTATTTACCGAAAGCAGTCATGCTCTTTACCACGATTTTAGCTGGGTAAATGTTACTGCTCCAAGCGTTTTTAATACTGTTAAAAATGAAAAAATTTCTTCGGACAGTACCTACTTTCATTCCGGAAAAACTTCTTTGAAATTAGATTATAAAGGAGTTGCAGGCGGTAATTGGATGGCTTGCGTAGCTGGTCCCGACTGGATTGCTTACGATATTCAACAGAGCAAATCGCTTGAATTTTGGTTGTATGCACCAATTGCTGTAAATGGGAATGATTTACCCTATATTTATCTTGAATCGAAAACCGGTACTGTTACTTCAAAATTAAGATTATCTACCTATATTTCAGAGTTATCTACTGCAAGCTGGACTAAAGTAACCGTTCCGATTGCTGATTGGAAAAGCATTAGTCCTACTTTTTCTTATGATAATGTTAAAACTGTTTTCTTTTCACAACTAAATGCAAATAATGCTGCTATTCAGATTTTTATAGATGATATTGTTTTTAAAACCGAAGATGTAATTCCAACTCCTGAAACTACCGGAAATATTCTCATTGATTTTGGGTCGAACGCGGCAGGCTTTCCAACGCCAGGAAATTGGAATAATATTCACGATCATCAGGCTGCAGATGTGTCTTTAATTAATGATAATGGTGATGATACAGGCGTAAAGCTGAATATTACTGACCCGTTTTATAATGGCTTTAACACCAACGGACCAACTCTTGTTTCGGGCGATGCAGCTGTTTTCCCGGGTACTGCAACATCTGATAACTTTTTTGGTCATGCACTGGTTTGGGGAAGTGTACCGCCTAATCCTAAAGGTGTGATAACTTTATCTGGGTTGAATCCGATTAAGTTTTACAATTTTACAATTTTTGCTTCACGAATGGGCGTGAGTGATAATAGGGACGCAAAATATAGTATGGAAACGAAGAATGGCGTTCTTACTCGAATACTCAATGCTTCTGACAATTCATCAAAAGTTGCTACGTTTTTAAATGTTCAACCAAGTACTTCCGGAGAAATATTATTAACTATAGAAGCAGGCGAAAACAATAATAACAGCTCCAAATTCTTCTATATTGGTGCTATGAAAATTAGCATTTCTGATGAACCAAATGCTGTAAATCAGGTTTCCGATAAAAATCAGTTAATTGCTACTTATCAGAATGGAACTTTAAAATTAAATGATTATACCGGCAAAGTGGAGGTTTTTGATGTTTCAGGACGTAAAATTTCTGCAGGACAATCCGTTTTTGGTTATTTCCCTGTGCATTTAACCGAAGGACTTTATGTGGTATTTACCGACAAAGAAAAAACAACGCTTTTCGTGAATTAAATCCTTGATTTTCAAAAGCTATAATAATAAAACAGAACTTAGAATTTCGAAAGAATTTTAGGTTCTGTTTTTATAACAAACTCAAAACAAGACCGACACATCCTATCAACATGATGATGGAGCCGGTTATTATATTGATAAGTTTAAGACCTCTCATATTCAAAAACTTTTTAAATTTACTGGCAAAATATGTAAGTAAACTCCACCAAAGAACTGCTCCTGTCACAATTGAGAGAATTCCGGTAATTAATTCGTACCATTTTACTCCTGTAGCTACAAATTCGAAACGGGCAAAGAGCGCTAACAATACAAAAACAATCAGTGGATTTGAAAACGTAAGCAGAAATGATGTTATATAGTCTTTAAAAAGATTTTCGTTATCCGGAGTTTTCAATTTTGGTTGTACAGCCGGATTACTTTTAAAAATATAGAGTCCGAAAATAGCAATAATTATACTTCCTCCAATCTGTATGATAAATTTTTGGTTTTCGATAAATTGTTCAATAAAATTCAGAAAAAACAGTGTAAGTACAATATAAACCAAATCAGAAGTGGTAGCACCCAATCCGGTAAAAAAACCAAATTTACGACCTTTTTGAAGTGTTCGTTGAATGGTAAGCATACCTATAGGACCCAAAGGTACCGATATGGACAATCCGATTATTATTCCTTTTAAAATAAATTCCTGCATCAAAAATTTTTTGTTTATACAAAGATAATTTTTTAAAGACTTAATCTTACTACTTTTTTTACACTTTTCATTAGATTTAAAAAAAAGAAGCGTTTCACTTTAAATAATAGGAGTATAATTTCTTACCAAAAAACGAATTTTTTTTACCATTTACAACAACTAAAGTATTTTTTGTGTGATTAAATTTGCAATGGTTAATAACTTGAAATTAATTTCATTTATATAGCTGTAAATAAGCATTATAATCAATTTATTGAATCTGATAATCATACATTTTTATGGCAGTAGTTGTAATTATGCCCAAACAAGGGCAATCGGTTGAAAGTTGCATCATTACCGAAATTAAAAAGAAAAAAGGTGATGTAGTAAAAAAAGGTGACATACTCTTTACCTACGAAACCGACAAAGCTTCCTTTGAAGAAGAATCGCCCACTGATGGTATAGTACTTGAATGTTTTTACAGCGATGGTGACGAAGTTCCCGTGCTACAAAATATGATGGTTATTGGTCAGCAAGGTGAAAATTATACTGCTTTGTTACAGTCAACAGACGACGTACACGAGACAACAGAAAAGCAGGTAACGGACAATGGACAACTAACAAAAGAAAATGTTGAGTCTGCAAAATCAGAAGTTGTTACGCCGCAACCCAAATTAACCAATCAATCAATTAACCCATCAACTTTTATCAGTCCTCGTGCGAAAGTATTGGCCGAAAAGGAAGCATTAGATGTTAGTCAAATCTCCGGATCAGGGCCCAAAGGTAGAATTATAGAGAAAGATATCATAAATGCGCTCGAAAACCGTCCGAAACTGACTCCGCTGGCTAAAGTAATTGCTGCCGAAGAAGGTGTGCAACCACAGGGTGCCGGTTCAGGATTGGCCGGAACTGCTAAAGCTGCTGATTTGTTGCCACCTCCTGTAAATGCAGTTTACGGAGTTGATTACGAAGATAAAAAGCTGTCGAATATGCGCAAAATCATTGCCAAATCGATGCATGCTTCGTTGCAAAACTCGGCACAGCTTACGCACCACCTGGGAGCTGACGCACGCAACATTCAAAATTTACGCAAAAAAGCCAAAAAAGCATTCGAAGCCGGAACATTATCGGTAAATCTGACTATCAACGATTTCGTATGTTTTGCAGTGGTAAAAGCGTTAAAAAAATTCCCAAACGTAAACTCACATTTCTTAGGTGATAGCATGCGTTTGTTCAATAAAGTACATCTCGGACTTGCCGTAGATACCGAACGTGGCTTGATGGTTCCTGCTGTTCGTAATGCCGACGATTTGTCCATTATCGGACTTTCGAATCAGTTAAAAGAAGTGGCAAATCAGTGTAAAAAAGGAGCAATTTCTCCTGAATTATTAGCTGCCGAAGCTGCTACTTTCACTGTGTCAAACCTTGGAAATTACGGCGTTGAAATCTTTACACCGGTAATCAATCTTCCTCAATCCGCAATTCTTGGTGTAAATACCATTGTTCCCCGTCCGAAAGATTTGGGTGATGGCGTTTATGGTTTTGTACCTTACATTGGTTTGAGCTTAACTTATGACCACCGTGCACTTGATGGTGGCGAAGCAACACGCTTCCTGAAACAAATTGCCATTGAAATTGAAACGTTGGAGTTGGATATTTTTTGATTAAATTCGAGCCTTCCAATTATTTTATTGTAAATTGTCAATCTTAAAATCGTAAATAAAAAGATGTTTGATTTAATCATTATCGGTGGAGGTCCCGCAGGATATGTAGCTGCAGAACGTGCAGGGCATAAAGGACTGAAAGTGTTGTTGTTCG
>CAYNGF010000042.1:0-28962 GCA_964396515.1 uncultured Paludibacter sp. | reverse complement strand
TGAATATTGTTGATAAACAACCATATAATAAATTAATTCAAATAATCTCTATTTAGATGAGGAAATATAAATTTTACAATTATGTCGAAACTAAATGGGAAAGGACCGGAAAATAAAGGTTCAGGAACAGGACGAAAATTAGGAAAATGCAACAATCTTTTCGAAAACGAGAAAGCCCTGAAAATGGGAACAGGAATGGGAAAACGGAGAAAAGCCGGATTATATGACAATTACAAACATTAAAAAAATAAACAAAAATGAAAATTGCAGTACCAACAAAAGCAGGCAACCAAATTGACAGTCATTTTGGACATTGCGAGTTTTACAGTATTTTTACTGTTGAGAATAATCAAGTAACACAAAAACAAATTTTACAATCGCCTCAAGGGTGTGGCTGTAAATCGAATATAGCTTACGATTTAGCTGATATGGGCGTAAAGGTGATGCTGGCAGGCGGCATAGGTAACGGAGCTATTAATAAACTGAATTCTCAAAACATCGAAGTTATTCGCAATTGCAAAGGTGACGTAGATGAGCTAATAAAAGATTATCTGGCAGGAAATATTGTTGATGGTGGCGAAAGTTGCGCAGCACACAACGAGCATCACAGCAAGGATGCACATGTATGCAATCATTAAAATTCAATTTGTATCAAAAAATTACGAATGATTGAAAGTGAGATTAAAAATATTAGTATTGACAGCAGGGTAAAACTTGCTGTCAATTTTTTTGAGCAGGGCTACAATTGTGCACAGGCAGTATTCATGGCCTATTCCGATTTGTATGGGATTGAGGCAGAAACTGCAGCTAAATTAGCCACTTCGTTTGGAGGAGGTATGGGACGACTGCGTGAAGTTTGCGGAGCAGTAAGTGGTATGTTTTTGGTATTGGGAATGGAATATCCCTTTACCGACATAAGCGATAAATCAGCAAAAAACCTGAATTACAAAAAGGTTCAGGAAGTGGCAAATGCTTTCAAAGCCGAAATGGGATCGTACATTTGTGCCGATTTACTTAAACTTAAACACCAGCCCCAAAACCCGGTCTCATCAGAACGAAACGAAGTTTATTATAAATCCCGACCATGTATCCGGTGTGTAAGAGTGGCAGCAAAAATAATAGGAAATAAAATTCTGAATGAGAAAATTTCAACATAAAAAATCAGTAATACTTATTATTAAACATTACTGACTTTTTATTTTTTCAAAAACTCCTGATACGGGTTATGCTTGTGTTCTCTGTCTTTCACCACTAAAGTAGTTGTGGGTGCTTTTGATTTCAAATTAAAAATAATATCGTGTCCTACACAAAGTCCGAAAGAAATATTTAATTCTGTTTTGTTTTGGGCTAAAAAATCAGCTTGGCCTGATGGATTACAAGAAGTTCCTTTAACCGACTCATCGTCGAAAAAATCGGAAGCTTTAATTTTCTGATATTTACAATCAACAGTATAAACTTCTAAATTATCCGACAAGCGTTCTTTCAAAAGCATCGCTTCTTTAGTCATGCCAACACAATGCGCTATTCCAATGCGTTTTACACCCGCATTCTTTGCAAAAAGTTTTAGTTCCTCCACCCTGTTCTGACCCATCAACAGCGAATCTTCGGCAGCACGCATAAGTTTCATATCGGCTTCGGAATATAAATAATTGCCTCCAAGCTCCCTAATGGAGGAGTTTGGGTTAGCTTCGACTAAATCAGCCCCTAAATCCCCTAAAGGAGACTTAAAATTACTTTCGTTTTCTATTCTCTTATCTTTATTCATGAATTTTATGAAATAATCAATACTAATATTTCTTATTCCCTCTTTAGGGGGTTAGGGGGTTTTTCTTCAGGGTTTAGAAGTCGGATCTTACAATTCTTTCGAAATTGTCATTGCAGCAATCGTTCCATCGGCAACTGCTGTGGTAATCTGACGGTATTTTTTACTGATGATATCGCCTACTGCATAAATATCAGGCAGATTTGTTTGTCTGTCTTCATTTGTTTTAATGTAACCCCACTTATCGAGTTCGGGGACAACGTCACCTAAAACAGAAACATTCGCTTTGAAACCCACAAATACAAACACGCCATCGGCTTCGAGTTCGTAAAATTCTTTTGTTTTAAGATTTTCAACCGTGGTAATCATTTTACCATCGCGTTTTTCAAATTTTCGGGGTTCATGTTCGTAAAGAACTGATATTTTATCATTCGCCTGCAAATGTTCAATAGCAGTTTGGTTCGCAGTAAGCTTATCGAACTGATGCACCATTGTTACTTTACGGGCAAATTTGGTGATAAACTGTGCTTCTTCTACAGCAGAATTTCCACCACCAATTACCACTACATCTTTATCCACAAAGTATTTAGCATCGCATGTTGCACAATACGAAATACCTTTGCCTTTAAACTCTTTTTCGCCGGGTGCATTCATTGTATTTGGAGTAGTTCCGGTGGCAATAATAATTTTTTTAGCTTTAATGGTTTCCAATTCGTCAATTACAATTTCTTTTTTCACTAAATCAACTGAAGTGATATCCACAGCTACTTTAAAATCGATGCCTGTATGTTTTGCTTGTTCGCTCATAAAATGCGCCAGCATAAAACCCGGTTGCGGTTGCTCAAAACCGGGATAGTTTGAAACTTGATGCGTAATTCCCATATATCCTCCGGGAAGTGCAGGATCTATTAAAACAGTTTTAATTTTTGCCTGTCCAAGATAAATTCCTGCTGTTAAACCTGCAGGTCCGCCGCCTAAGATTGCTACATCATATTCCGAAACTGTTTTTTTCTGATTAGCTTTGATAGCAACTACTTCTTCTGGTGTAAGCATTTTATCCAAACGCTCTACAATTTCTGATTTTTTAATTCCACCACTTATGGTATCCAAAATTTGTTTTCCATTATCGAAAAACAAAAGTGTAGGCGATGAACTTACACCTAATTCGGTTGCAAGTTCACGATTTCCCTGACGAAAAATTTTCAGAAATTTAATTTTTTCGCCGTATAACTCCGACAAAGCTTCAAATTTTGGTGCTAAAGCTTCGCATGGAGGACATTCAGTGGAATAAAAATCCAGTACTACTTTTCCTCCGTTTAATACTTCTTGCTGAAAATCAGCTGCATTTATTTCTTTCATAAGAAATCTCCTAACAGCCCCATAAATCCCCCATAGGGGGACTTCAAAGACCTTTGATAATTAAAATTATATTATGTTCATTTACTAATATTACACTAAAAACTCCCAAAAACCCACTCTTAAAGTCACCCTTAGGGGATTTAGGGGGCTGTCAAATAATACGCCGCTCCCAAACTCAGTAATTCTTTTATCGGACGGCAATCCGGCGTATTCACGTGTCCGTTTTTATTTTTAGCCACCGATGCACAACCTCCTCCGCAAGCCAATGCCACTTCGCAAGTTTTACATTTCTCGATAGTTGTTATATCTCGGTTTTGCCAAGTTTCAATAGCGGTTTCATTTTTTGTTATCTGAGGATAAAAAGTACCCAACTCCTCCCCTTTTTTGCCAACTGTAGCCGTGCATGAATAGATTGTTCCTGTATAGTCGAATGCCCATTCGGTTTTGCATGCAGGACATGAATCGAACAAAGGTGTTGGTAAGGCATTATGCTCTGAAATATATTTGGTAATGGAATAAGCCGGTTTGTAAAATTCGGCAATGTACGGATGCTTTTTTATAAGTTCGTACATATATTTATATAAAGTAGCTCTGTCGAAAAGCTTGTCGGGCGTACTGTTACAAAAATGCAACTCATAATTCCGTCCGATTTGGGTTTTGAATAAGGGTGATTTTGTCCAACCCCTGTCAATAGCAAAACGCGACAAGTCGGCTAAATTATCGATATTATCTTTGTCCACCACCATACGAAGGTTCACTTCAAGATTCGCTTCGAGACAAGCATCGATACCGGCAACTATTTTATCGAAAGTTGGGTGATTACCTTTCAAATAACGGCGGGCATCATGGATATTTTTAGTTCCATCCAGTGTAACCTGAATCTCACGAATACGTGCAGATTTTAATAAATCAATATATTCAGTCAGTGTATATCCATTGGTAACAAAAGCTAAATCGAGATGAGCCTCGTTCGCTTTTTGTATAAAATAGCTGATGAGTTTCCGCTGATTTTCTCCCGGGAGCAAAGGTTCACCTCCAAAAACAGTAATATATTTTTTTCGGCCGGCAAATTCCAGACGTATATATTCAAAAAAAGCATAAATAATTTCTTTATTCAGCGTTTGCTTTACCGGCTCATAACCTTCCTGATAACAATATGAGCAGGCAAAATTACAGGAATAATTCGGCACAAAAAACAATTGTGTCTCATCCTTCTCCCTTTCTTCGGTAAAATTAAGATAAGCCAATTTAAAAGCTTTCTTTTCAGCAGATTCTTCAACTATATATCCTCGCGAAGCAAATTCGCCATCAACATCTTTCCGATCTTGAAGCAGTTTTAATTCATCTACCGAAATAATATCAGCTGAATTATGCAAAGGATTGACAATGAAAAAATCGTCAGAATCAGCAATCGGTGTAATAATATTGTGTCGAGACAGTATGCTCCCAGCCCCTAATGGGGAGTTTGTAGCCAAATATTTGAATTGTTTTGAATTGTCTTCCATAAATTAAATGGATAAAAATTAAAATCCTAACCCCTAAGGAGAATGAAATTATTCCCCTTTTGGGGGTAGGGGTAACTTAGTCATGACAACCAGCTACGATAGTTGAAACTTTTGCACAGCATTGTGCCTGTTTCATTTCGTTGTTTGCGCAACAACCGTTTTTGTTCACTACACTTTTCATGAAAATTTATTTTTGTGGTGAATAATCTGCCTTTTCAGACAGTTTTTTTAAATCCTTTTATTGTCCAACTTGCTACTTCAGCCTGACCTTTGACATATGGTTCCGATTCTTCTAAAATTTGTATATCAGCAAAACCTGCACTCTCGAGCATATACAGATATTCTGAACGTGTAACAGCGCCTGCCCAACATTCTGCCACCGCCACAGGGTCATTCCGATATTCTTCGGCAATTGGGGAAGTAGCATAAATATCGCTTACTACAAATCGCCCGCCGCGTTTAAGTATGCGATAAACTTCGTTCCATACTGCTTGTTTATTATTTGCATGATTGATTGTGCAATTGGAAATGACAATATCAACCATATTTTCATCAATAGGTAAAGATTCCAAATCAGCTTTTAGAATTTCAGCATTTACTATCTCAAATTTCGCAAGATTGGCTTTGGCTTTGGCAATCATTCCATCGGAAATATCAATGCCATATACATAACCACTTTCGCCCACTTGCTCAGCCAAACGAATTACATCGTTTCCACGTCCGCAGCCCAGATCAACACATACTTCACCTGCTTTAGCTTTTGCATGATGAATAGCACCACCGCATGAAAGACAACAAGTTTTTTCGCTTAATACAGAATAGCGACTGTTTATTGCATTTAATTTATCTTCGTCAATTGCGAATGATAATTTGGCTGTCATTTTTGTACTTTAATTAAATAAATTATTCTTTATTTCTCTTTCACGGTGCAAAATTACAACATTATTTTTAAATTACAATAGTATCACTAATAAATTACAATATTATCACTTTAATTTTAACGTTTACAAGTCTCGCACTTAGAAAAACTAAAAAAATAGTATATCATTTTGATATCACTAAGTTAATTTATATATTTGCAGAATAAATACTTCACTTTACATTGATCAAAATCAAATTAAATGATATTCAAGGAAGAAATATCAACAACACAAGCTTCCGAACTTTTCAAGGACAGCGAGAAAGTTTTAAAGTTTATAGCCGACATAAAATGGAAAGATGGTTTTGTGTGCCGTAACTGCGGTCATACAAATTATTGCGAAGGCAAAAGTCCACACTCCCGCCGATGTACGCGTTGTAAAAAGGAAGAATCGGCCACGGCGCATACCATTTTTCACAATATCAAATTTCCGGTAAACAAAGCTTTTTATATTGCCTACAATGTGTGTGTCTTGGGAAATTCATTTTCTTCGTACAATTATTCCGACCAATTGGGTTTAAATCAGATGACCTGCTGGAAGTTCAGGAAACGAATACAGGATTGTATTATAAGAGCAGAAAAAAATGAAAAACCAAAAATTCAAACTATTTTGCTGACTGAATATAAATAAATATTGATACTAATATTTTATTGATCAATCGATTTCAAGATTCAGATTTTTCTTCAAAATTTCGAGTGCACTGTTTTCCTGCACCATTTGCCGGTATATTTCTTCCGGAGTTAAATTCCGCATTTTCTCGGGAGCTTCCATCATATTAATCTTCATGTTTATTGCAGAGTTCTGCAATTCTTTTCTGAGAAAACCAAGCAATTTCCTCTCTACTGATTTTAAATCATTCTGCAGCATCACATTGCTTACATTTACTTCAAAGCTGTAATCTGCATTCAATGTAGGCTCATTACTTTGTATAAAATTTATAATTCTTAATTCTTCCGGTATCAAGCTCGTAAAACTCTTCCATTTGCTTAAAAACTCATCGTACGTGAAATTTTTATTCAAATCCTGATAAGTAATTTCGGGACTTTTTACAGTCGTTGATGGAATATTGGTGTTAGCGGTTTTTTTAATTGAAATTCCCTGCGGACGAGCAGTAAAGACTTGACCATTACCGCCTGCAACAGATGCTTGTGTTTCCAAATTTGGCTTTGAAATACCAGATGTAGTAATTTCCGGTTTTACAGAAGTTATATTGGTAGCACCATCAGAATTATGATTCGAAACCTTACCGGATGTAACGGATGGTTGTTTTTGCTCAAAAGTCTGAACCGCTTGAATCTGTTGTAAAGGAATGTTTACGGAGTCAGTATGTTTTTTTTTTTCGTTCGTAAGCTGACACATACGAATTAACGATAATTCCACCAGTAAACGTTTGTTTTTACTCAGCCTGTAATTCAAATCGCAGTCATTTGCAATTTTTAAAGCCTCGAAAATAAATTCCTGTGGACATAATGCTGCCTGCTGAATGTAACGGTTTGCAATATCGGCACCAACTTCGAGAAGTTTTACTGTGGACGGATCTTTACTCACCAGCACATCGCGCAGATGTGAACTCAAACCTGTAATAAAATGCTGTGCATCAAATCCTCGGTTGATTATTTCATTGAAAATTAACAACGACTCGGTATAATCACCTTTCAGAAAACAATCGACAATACTAAAATAGTACTCGTAATCGAGCACATTTAAATTATCGATAACACCTTGGTAAGTAATATTATTTCCACAGAAACTAACCAACTGATCGAAAATAGATAAAGCATCGCGCATTCCGCCATCACTTTTCTGAGCAATAACATTTAAAGCATTTACATCAACTGTAACACCTTCGTTTTGTGCTACATACTGTAAATGTTTCACAGTGTCGGATACAGTAATACGATTAAAATCATAAATCTGGCACCGCGAAAGTATAGTTGGTATTATTTTATGTTTTTCGGTAGTAGCAAGAATAAAAATGGCGTGTGCAGGAGGTTCTTCAAGTGTTTTCAGAAAAGCATTGAAAGCAGCCGAAGATAACATGTGAACCTCATCGATGATATACACCCGATATTTACCAATTTGAGGCGGAATTCGTACTTGTTCGATCAGATATTTTATATCATCAGTTCCGTTATTGGAAGCAGCATCGAGTTCCTGAATATTGTATGAACGCTGCTCATTGAATGAAACGCAGGATTCACACTTATTACAAGCTTCGTGGTCGGCAGTAGGATGAAAGCAATTTATGGTTTTAGCAAAAATTCGCGCACAGGTAGTTTTACCTACTCCGCGTGGACCGCAAAAGAGATAGGCATGCGCCAAATGATTGATAGCAATTGCATTTTTAAGTGTTTTTACCAGCGCATCCTGTCCTACAACCGATGAAAAATCGTTCGGACGATATTTGCGTGCTGATACTATAAAATTATCCATAAATTTTCTCGAACTAATTTTTACAAAGATAATATTTTAAACGCAGATAACCGGATATCAATTTACAAAAAAATTATACAATCAGGTAAACTTATTTTTTTGAATTGCGAGTTTTTTTCTTTATCAACTATCTTAATACTGTATTGTTTATTGAAATTTGACTAACTTTGCCGAGATATTTTTCATAGAAAAATCAACAATAGACTTCCGCAATTTTTAGTAAACATTTATGAAAATATTCTCCAGAATATTGAAATATTTCAGAAAGTTTATTCTTAACAAGTACCTGATTGTATTGGTTGGATTTGGTGTGTTTATCATTTTCTTCGACAGTCATAATTTGATACAGCGAAGAAAGATGAACAAAAAATTGCAGGAACTACAAAAAGAATACAATTATTATCTGAATGAAATTAAAAACAATAAATTTCTGATCAGGGAATTACAAACCAACGACACGTTTCTTGAAAAATTTGCCCGGGAAAAATACCTAATGCATAAAGAAAACGAAGAAATATTTATCATCCGATAAACATGCCCCACTCTACCCGAAAAATCATTTTTATTATTGCAGGTACACTGTTAGTAATAGGTGCTGCAGCTCATATTTTCGATTTGAAAGCCTCTTTCTGGATTTTTGTTGCCGGCACAATACCTGTAATTGCCTTGCAGCTACTTAGTTTGTACGAACATAAAAATGCTGATTTTGCACTCCGCCGACTTCATTTCATTGCATTTATTGCTACGTTATTTCTGGCAGCTACAGCATTTTTTATGTTTACGGGCTCTGATTTGTGGATTGCGGGCATTTTAATCTATGCCCTGATTTCGTTGTATGTCAGTTTCAGATCGTAAATAAATTTAAAATTCCACACTTAATAATCAAATAATAAATGTTTCAGAATTATACAGGAGAGATAGCGGCTTTGGGAGTATCCGTTTGCTGGACAATCAGTGGTTTGTTTTTCGAAAAGGCCGGCTATCGTATTGGTTCGCTTTCAGTAAATATTATTCGTTTATTTTTCGCAACTTTTCTGCTTGGGTTTACAACGTTAATTTTCAGAGGTTCATTTTTCCCTGTCGATGCTTCATTTCATAACTGGCTTTGGTTGGGAATGTCCGGTGTGATTGGTTTCTTTTTGGGCGATTTGTTTCTTTTTAAGTCTTATATGATAATCGGTTCACGTACGGCAGCTCTGATTATGAGTTTTGCTCCCATGATTACAGCAATTCTCGGCTGGTTCTTGCTTGATGAAAAACTCTCTCCTCGAGATATTGTAGCCATTTTAATTTGCTTAACAGGAATTATAGTTGCAATTTCGAACCGTAAAATGCGTCTGAATATTTCTGCCCGCGGACTTCTTTTTGCTTTTGGGGGTGCTACCGGTCAAGCTATCGGATTGATTATGAGCAAGAAAGGAATGGGTGATTATAATCCTATGGCAGCAACGCAAATTAGAGCGATTTTCGGGCTGATAAGCTTTGCACTTATGATTACTTTTTTGGGGAGATGGAAAAGCATATTTACTGCAGTGAAAGATCCCCACGGCATGAAAGCAGTTTCATTCGGTTCATTTTTTGGTCCGTTTATCGGAGTAACCCTATCACTTTTTGCCATACAACAAACCAAAACCGGTATAGCTTCTACACTAATGGCGCTGGTGCCAATACTAATAATCTGGCCATCGGCAGTAATGTTCAACGAAAAAATTAAGCCACAACATATTATTGGAGCAGTAATAAGCGTTGCCGGAGCTACATTGTTTTTTCTCTGAAAATTACTTAGATATTTAGGTAGAAATGAATTTCGAATAAAAAAATATTGTATTTTTGCATTCCTAATTCAAATAGTTAATGCAAAGGAAAGTTGCCGGAGTGGTCGATCGGGACGGTCTCGAAAACCGTTGTACGGGTAACTGTACCCAGGGTTCGAATCCCTGACTTTCCGCAAAATTACGTTCAGATCGCCGTAAATCAGGTCAAGATTTGCGGCTGTTTTTTATTTCAGTTAACCTTAGAAAAGATTTATTTATGTAACAAAAATAAATGTCGTAAATAAACGTTTTTATCAAAGTAAAAAATTTTAAGTAATGCGATTAAAACTCCCGACACTACTTTTTTTCATATTCTTTTTTGCAAATTATGTTACATCACAAAATAAAGTGCGTGTTTTTGGTTATGTAATCGACACAAACAACCGTGGTATTGAACTGGCAAACGTTTATATCGAAAACACTACTACAGGCACTACCACCAATATAAACGGTTACTACGAACTGAATATTGACATTGCCGATTCGGCCACCATTGTGTATTCTATGGTGGGTTATCGAACTTTCAAACATACCATATATCCACGTCCGAAAGTTTTACAAATTTCGGTTGAATTACTGCAACTTGCCAGCGAAATAAATGATATAGAAGTAGTTGCACAGCGCAGGCAGACTTCCACACTCGATTATCTCGATCCATCGAAATTAAAACTTATGCCCAATACAAGTGGTGGAATTGAATCCCTTCTAATAACTTTTGCCGGTGTAAGTCAAAACAATGAATTAAGCTCGCAATATACAGTTCGGGGAGGAAATTTTGATGAAAATATTGTTTACGTTAATGGTATTGAAGTTTATCGTCCGCTGCTCATACGCGCCGGGCAGCAGGAAGGTTTGAGTTTTATCAATCCCGATTTGGTACAAAACGTTGCATTTTCAGCCGGTGGTTTCGATGCGCGATTCGGAGACAAAATGTCGTCGGTACTCGACATTGAGTATAAAAAGCCTTTAAAATCAGAAGCTTCAGTTTCACTCAGTTTACTTGGAGCTTCAGCTTATGTAGGCAGCGCAAACAAAAAATTCACTCAAATGCATGGTGTACGTTACAAAACTTCGGCATATTTGCTTGGTACACTCGACACAAAAGGTGAATATAAACCCTCGTTTTTCGATTATCAGACCTATTTAACTTATCAATTAAAACCCAAATGGGAAATCACTTTTCTTGGCAACATTTCCCAAAATTATTACGAATTTGAACCTCAAACCCGTTCAACATCATTCGGAACGTACAATATGGGACGTAATCTTACGGTTTGGTTCGAAGGCAGAGAAAAAGATCTTTTTCGCACAATGTTTGGTGCATTAGCATTGAATTATCAGCCTCAGAAAAACACGAAACTGAGTTTTACTGCTTCGGCCTTTCATACCAACGAAAACGAAACATACGATATTTTGGGTGAATATATTCTGAGCGAAGTAAAAATGGATCTCGATCCTGAAAAGCAGGCAGGAGCTTCACTTGGTATAGGGAAATATCAGGAGCATGCCCGTAACAGGCTGAAAGGGACAGTTGCCAACCTTATTCATACAGGCGAACATATTCTTGAAAACCACAAAATACGTTGGGGAGCTACTTTGCAGCACGAATATATCAGCGATGTAATAAGTGAATGGGAATGGCGTGACTCTGCAGGATATTCGCTTCCTTTCAGTGCCGACAAAGTGAATCTTTACTATAACATGAAGGCAAGTACAACCTTACCTTCGTTTCGCACAACTGCCTTTTTTCAGGACACGTACAAAAAAAATCTGAAAATCGGTTACTTCAGTGCAACTGCCGGTATCAGAGCAAATTATTGGACATTTAACAACGAATTACTGATAAGCCCAAGGTTTTCAGTTTCACTTATTCCGCACTGGAAAAAAGATTTCAGTTTCCGCTTTGCTACCGGAATATATCATCAGGCTCCTTTCTACAAAGAATTACGCGATACGCTGACAGATGCTCTTGGTAATGTAAATGTAGTGCTCAACAAAAATATTAAAGCGCAACGCTCGGCACATTTTGTACTGGCAGGCGACCATTATTTCCGTGCCTGGGGACGACCTTTTAAATTTACTGTCGAAGGGTATTTAAAACTTGCCGACCGCGTTGAAACATATACTGTTGACAATGTAAGAATCAGATATTCAGGAGAAAACGATGCTATAGCCTACACTGCGGGAGCTGATTTTAAGTTATACGGAGAACTTGTACCCGGCACCGATTCATGGATAAATTTTTCGCTCATGAATTCGAAAGAAGATATGATTGGCGACTGGTATATGAAAAATACTTACGACGATGATGGAAAAATTACTTCATCAGAAAAAGTATATCCGGGATGGGTTTCACGACCTAATGAACAACGTTATTCTTTTTCCATGCTCTTTCAGGACTACTTACCAAACAACCCAAAATACAAAGTAAATCTGAAATTCATTTGGTCGGATGGTTTACCATTTGGAGCACCACGCAATGTTCAATACAGAGCTGCATTCAGATCACCTGCATACCGAAGGGTTGATATTGGAGCATCGAGGGTTTTGGTTAGCGGTTCGGACAAAATTATGGAAAAACAATGGTTGAAAAACATTAAAAATATCTGGATTAATCTGGAAGTATTTAATCTGATGAATTTCAAGAATGTGAATTCTCATTACTGGGTTACTGATATTTACAGTCATCAATATGCAGTACCAAACTATCTTACAGGTCGTCAGTTAAATCTAAAACTGATGGTTGATTTTAAATAATAAACAATAAACATCCTTAAGATAGATTAATAATTCCTCATATTTCAGACAAAAAAAAGCAGCAATAGTTGATATTTTTTGTTTCAGAAATCAATTTATCGTTTCAATTTCATTTCAATCTGACAGAAATTCACTACTTTTGCATTCAATTTTTCCAATCGGTTTACTTCATTCACTGAACGATAAAAATGCCACATTCATCAATGCGCGGGCTGTCGATGCCCGAATCTCCTATCAGAAAACTGGTACCACTTGCAGATAAAGCCAAAGCCAGAGGAATAAAGGTTTTTCATCTTAATATTGGTCAACCCGACATCAAAACGCCCAAAGTTGCTCTCGATGCAATCCGGAATATCGACCGCGAAGTACTTGAGTACAGCCCCAGCGATGGCATAAAAAGTCTGAAATCGAAGTTGGCAGCCTATTATCATACATTTAACATCGACGTTACCGAAGAAGACATCATTGTAACTACCGGTGGTTCGGAAGCTGTAAACTTTGCATTTATGAGTTGTCTCGATCCTGGCGACGAAATAATTGTACCCGAACCTGCTTATGCCAACTATACAGCGTTTGCCATTGCTGCAGGAGCAGTAGTAAAACCGGTTGTTTCTACCATTGAGGAAGGCTTTTCACTGCCGCATATCGATATGTTTGAGGAATTAATAACTCCCCGCACAAAAGGAATTATGATTTGCAACCCGAATAATCCTACGGGGTATCTTTACACACGGGCAGAAATGAATAAAATACGTGATTTGGTAAAAAAATACGATTTATTTCTTTTCTCGGACGAAGTGTACCGCGAGTTTTGTTATACCGGAGCACCTTACATTTCAGCTTTTCATTTAGATGGTATTGAAGAAAATGTTATTCTGGTCGATTCAGTTTCGAAACGCTACAGCGAGTGCGGTATCCGCATTGGCACATTAGTTACAAAAAACAAAGATGTGCGGAAAAGTGTAATGAAATTTTGCCAGGCAAGACTTAGTCCGCCTCTGCTTGGTCAGATTGCAGCCGAAGCTTCGATGAACACACCTCAGGATTACATGCTGGACACTTACAACGAGTATGTCGAACGTCGTAAATTTCTGATTGATGGGCTCAATCGTATTCCCGGTGTATATTCACCAATTCCCATGGGAGCATTTTACACAGTTGCACGTCTTCCGGTGGACGATGCCGATCGTTTTTGTTCGTGGCTGCTTTCCGATTTTGAATACGAGGGACAAACTATAATGATGGCACCTGCTTCAGGTTTCTATACTATCGAAGGTATGGGAAAAGACGAAGTAAGAATAGCGTATGTACTTGGAAAAGAAGCTTTAAAAAAAGCGCTTGTAGTTTTGGAAAAGGCACTCGAATCGTATCCCGGTCGAAAAATCTGAATAAGCATTTGGCAGTTTCAGTTTATTACCTTTCTTTTGCAATGCAATAGTATATCCATTCAGCAATCTATCAGCATTGAACATAGAATATTTCATAGCAAAACGCATACATTTTCAGCAGGGCAAAAAAAATGTTTCCCGCCCTGCAGTGCGTATTGCTATTACCGGGATAGCTCTTGGACTGGCAGTAATGATTATTGCAGTGGCTGTGGTTATTGGATTTAAACAAGAAATCAGAAATAAAACCATAGGCTTCGGCGGTCATATACAGATAACTAATTTCGACAGCAACAATACGTACGAAATGCAACCCATTGCTGCCGATGAAGCATTGATGCAAAAACTTTCTGCAATACCAAATGTCAGACACGTTCAGCATTTTGTTACAAAACCCGGAATTATAAAAACGACTGATCAGTTTCAAGGAATTGTTCTGAAAGGTGTGGATGCAGGTTTCGAATGGAATTTCTTCCGCTCCAACCTTATCGAAGGTAAAATACCGCGTATATCTTCAGATTCTCTGACGAACGATATTATCATTTCGAAACATTTATCAGACTTGCTCGGGCTGAAAACGGGTGACAGTTTTTTCACTTATTTTATTCAGGAGCAAATCAGAGCAAGAAAATTCAAAATCTGCGGCATTTACTCCACCAATTTTGCCGAATACGACAAATTATTTCTGATAACCGACCTGCGACATGTGCAACAACTCAACAATTGGGAAAATACACAATACAGTGGTATAGAAATACTTATAAACGACTTTGACAAATTAGATGAAACAGCAAATGATGTTTATGCTGCAACATCGAACCGTTTTAATGAAGAAGGAAATGCCTTGTACACCCAAACGATAAAACAAATTAGTCCCAATATTTACGGCTGGCTCGACTTACTTGATATGAATGTTTGGGTTATCCTTTTTTTAATGCTATCGGTGGCAGGCTTTAATATGATTTCCGGGTTACTGATTCTTATACTGGAACGTACAAATATGATAGGTATTTTAAAATCGATAGGAGCACAAAACTGGTCCATTCGCAAAATTTTTCTATATCACTCCTTTTTTCTGATTGGAAAGGGAATGCTTATCGGAAACCTTATTGGTCTTTCACTTTGCGCATTACAGTACTTTACTCATATAGTACCGCTCGATCCGAAAGCTTATTACGTGTCGTATGTACCCGTTACATTTAACTGGCTATATCTCATTATATTAAACGTAGGCACATTGATAGCATCCCTTTTAATGATGATTGGCCCCTCCTATCTGATTACAAAAATTTCTCCGGCAAAAATTATCCGTTACGAATAAATTATAAAACATTTTACTGTTTTTCACTTTCAACTACAACCCAGTTATTTTTTTCTTCAAATTTTTTTAATAGTAAATTATTTCGGTTCAGTTCTTCTTCAATCACAGGAATATCCTCTTTATAAAATCCGCTCATATAAAGTTTACCCCCCTTAATGAGGCATTGGGAATAAATCTTTATATCATTCAGTAATATATTCCGGTTGATATTTGCTAAAATAATATCAAACTGTTTACCTGTAAGCAGTGACGCATCACCGGTTTCAACAATTATATTTTTCGCATTATTTAAAGCAATATTTTCCAGCGAATTTTCAGCACACCAATCATCTATATCAATCGCAAGCACATTTTGGGCACCTCTTTTTGAAGCAAGTATAGCAAGTACAGCAGTACCACAACCCATATCGAGTACTTTTTTCCCCACAATGTCCATGTTCAGAATTTCTCCTATCATCAAACCGGTAGTTTCATGATGTCCGGTACCAAACGACATTTTCGGGTCGATAATAATATCGTAACGAGCAGCAGGAACATTCGTGTGAAATGTGCTGTGTATTACACATTCATCAGCAATTACGATAGGTTCGAAGAAGTTTTTTTCCCATTCTTCGTTCCAGTTTTGCTCCTCAACCTCGTTTATCTGATACGAAATATTTTCTTCAAAAGGAAATTCGTCGAGCATGCGTTGCAGTTCAGTTTCGGAAAACAATTTTTGTTGAACAAAAGCAACGGTTTGACCGTTTGATTGTACAAAACTTTCGAAACCAATTTCTGATAATTCAGATGCAAGTATATCACCGATAAAATCGTAAGACGAATTATAATTAAAGATAACTTCAAGATATTTCATATAGTTTAATGGCAAAAAAATGATTTAATAAACATATCAAATCAAATGTAACTTATTTTATTTTGAGCAATAATGACTCTCACTAATTCAATAAAAAATTAAAAAAAAGAATTTACTGTGCACAAATGTAACAAAAAAACAACAAAAATATGTACTTTTACCAAGCATTTTACAGCTTTATAATTGGAAAAGAATTGCTCAGAATGGCATGATTATTGATATTAATTTACCAGTTAAAACATTTTTTCAAAACATATAGGAGGTACGAATATGAAACCTTTAACAATTTTAATAACAGTTCTTTTACTGGGTTCGGGTTCTTTAGTTAGGGCACAGCAAAATCTGATAACTGACGATATATACTTTAAACCGAGCGATGCTAAAAAGATGTCGGTACAAAGTGTACCTGAAAAGAAAAAACCAAATTACAAAAATGGTGCGAAAGAAATCGTTTATATCGAAAAAGTGATTCGGGATACTGTATATGTAGATTCCGAACAAAAAGATACTGCAAATTACACTGAAGAAGGTGGATATTTAAATGAATTCAATGGCAGTCAGTCTGATTATGAGTATGCGGAACGTATTCGTAAATTCCACAATCCCAAGTACACAGTATTTATTGGCGATCCGGACTACAACAGCATATTTTTCCTGAATAGCAACGACTGGAATGTATATGTTGATGGGTCGTATGCCTGGGTAACACCCACTTGGACGAACCCTTACTGGTTCGATTATTACTGGCGTCCTTTTTCTTACAGTAGTTGGTACTGGAGAAACTGGTGGGGACCTTCCTATTATGGTTACAACCCATGGTATAGTTTTGGTATGTATGGCAGCTGGTATGGTAGTTACTGGGACTATGGTTGGGGATATGGATATCCTTATTATAGTTGGGGATATGGTTATCCTTATTACGGAGGTTACTATGGTGGATATTACGGAGGTTGGGGATATCCTTATTGGGGTAACGTAATAGTTAGAGAAAGAAACACTGCTCACAGCGAAACAAGCAGAAGAAATCAGAACTTAATTTATAATAACGGTAGAATCGGTACTCAAGCTTCAAACGCAGCCGGACGTTCATCATCGGTATCAGGAGGAGGTTCATATAGTGGGGCACGCAGCACTTACACTGCAGTAAGCGGCGATAATTACAGGACATCAGGCGTATCAACCTATAGTACAGCACGCACAGTTCGTTCTGATGTTTCGGATATTCTTACTTCACGAGGAACAGGCGCCGGTACAACTTCTAGCAGAAGCAGTAATTACAACAGTGATAACGTTACTTTATCCCGCCCAGCCACTTCAGGTGTGAGTACAACTCCTCGCACAACCACTTCAGTATCAGGTTCGCGAACATCTGAGTCAAATCGAAGCACTTACACAACTCAAAGTGGCAGCAGAGCAACCTACTCAACAGGAAGTTCGCAGCAATCATCCGTAAGAAGTTCAACAACGGCTCCATCAACAACAAGAAGTTCATCAACATATAGCAGTCCTTCTTATTCATCACCTTCTTACTCATCGCCAAGCAGCAGTAGTAGCAGTGGTTCTTATAGTTCGGGTAGCAGTTCTTCAGGAGGCTCTCGTAGTAGTTCTGGCGGTAGTAGCTCAGGCGGCAGAAGGTAATTTCTTTTCATGAATTTAATTTAGAAAATAATATACAAATAATACCAAAAAAGTAGTGTTATGAAACGAAAAATCTTATCATTAGCATTGATAATAAGCTGTATAAGCCTTATAGCGCAAACCGAATTCGATGCGTTAAAAATGGTTGAACACGATATAAACGGTACGGCACGTTACATGAGTATGGGAGGAGCTTTTGGTGCGCTTGGAGGTGATGCTTCAGCTATAAAAGATAATCCTGCCGGACTGGGAATTTTCCGAAAATCTGAATTTACCGGTACATTGAACGCATTATTACAGCAATCAGGTGCAAAATGGAATGGTTCAACAACTTCATACGATGACCTCTATAAACTGAATCCGAACAACTTTGCATTTGTACTTGCAGTGCCCACATGGCGAAGCGAAAGTGGAGCACCGGGACTCATCAATTCAAACTGGGCATTCAATTATAATCGACTAAAGAACTTCAACCGCAGATTAAATATCGTGGGCGGTGCATCAAATTCTTCGATGACAGATTATATGGCATATCTAACTTCAGCATATCGTCAGAAATACAATGGCGGTATTCCGGGAAGTGAACTTTCATACACCAGCACTTACGAACCATTCGACAATTTAAATGTTCCCTGGCTATCAATTCTTGCTTATGAAGGCTATCTTATGAATGAATCTGCAGCAAATTCCGGTTCATGGTCTTCATTATTGAATGCAGGCGAAAAAGTCAATCCGTCTTACACTTTAGAAGAAAAGGGATATATTGACGAATATTCTTTAGGTTGGTCAGGAAATATCAGCAATAAATTTTACGTAGGTGCTTCAGTTAATTTGCGAAACATACAGTATAGTGCCAACAGTGTTTATGGTGAAACTTTTGGCGGAGGCGGAGGCATGTCGTTGGCTAACAATTACTCCACAACCGGAACGGGTGTAAATGTCAATCTTGGAGCTATTTTCGTACCGGTTGATTTCATGCGTTTGGGGCTTTCATTACATACGCCTACTTTTTACTCGCTAACCGATTATAATTATGCTAAGCTTGATTATAATACCGAAAAAAGCGGATGGATTGCTACACCGGAGGATGCTTACACTGATTACAAAATTCAATCGCCATTTCGGTATGATGTAAGTGTAGCATTTATTGCCGGACAAAAAGGTTTGATAAGCGCAGAATATTCTGTTAACAATTACACAGGAACAAGATTAATGGACGACAAAAACAACACCGGCAGTTACAGACCAGAAAACGATGGTATGCGCGAAATGATGAATAATGCACGCACCATTAAAGTAGGAGGAGAATACAGAATTACAGATAATTTTTCATTGAGAGCAGGTTATGCTAACACAAGCACACCTACCAACAGTACGGCAGCTAAATATTTGCGAGACAATACTATACGTACAGATACTGAATATTTTTTACGTAACCGAACCGATTATTTAACGCTTGGACTTGGTTATCAGGAATCAAACTGGAGAGTTGATTTTGCGTACATGAACCGTATTCAGGATGATGATTTCTATCCTTACAATTCGAGTAACCTTGGTGAGAATCTCAAAGTAGAACCGGCAAGAGTTATTACCCAAAACAATAATTTGGTTTTGACCGTAGGTTTTAAGTTTTAGAAAACATAAAGATAATTGGTAATAAAAAGGCTGCATACGCAGCCTTTTATTATTTCTGTACTAAAACCCAAGCATCAGAAAACCTGTTTTTAATCTGATTAATTTTTGTTTTTGCTCCTGAATAATCATCGTACGATGCAATAATTACTCTGTACATACCTTTTTCGTTAACTACAATAAGTGCTGTATTTCCTTCGTCAACCAATTGCGTTCTAAGCCCTTTAGCATTTTCGTGTTTGGTAAAGCTGCCTACAATTACATGGTATTTCTTACGTAATGCATCAACATTTGACTCGCCAGTAGCAGCTCTGAAAGACTCGTTACGGGTTACTTCCTGTTCAGTAGTTACTGAATTTTGTACAGTTGGCTGAGATATCGTTTCGCTTTTAGCAGGGATATTTGCACCCGGAATGGAAGTTACATTTTGTTTCGACTTACAAGCTGAAAAAGCCACGCCAACTAAGGCAATTAAAATAAATAAACGAAATGTTTTAGTCATAATTTTCTGTGATTAATGATTATTTCAATTTTTTGCAAATATCAAAAGAAAATCATGTATTACCAAAACAGCGACGATTTTTTAATAATATTTATTCGATTTTACCTCCCTATCGGACTATAGATATGTTTTTACATAGTAAAACAATGAAAGAAGAGAATAGTATCTTTTTAGTTATTAAAATTGAAACCTATCAACTCACTATAATATATTCATTAATAAAAATCCAAATTCTCGTTCAAACATTGAAAATTTTGAAAAGTAAATTTGATGTTTTAAAATATTATAAGTGAAAGTGCTGAACATCAGCTGTCAGTTAAAAAAAGCAACAAAAAATTCTTTTTCCTAAAAAAAGAGAATGCATTTAAATCAATTTTTTCAAATCAACTATCTTTGCATACAAATAAACAAATAAAATATGCTCGCAGCTTTTATAATATCAGCCATATTGTTGATTTCAGGTATTCTTCTAATGGGCATGAAAATTTTTTTCACTCGTAACGGAAGTTTTCCAAACATACATATTGGAGGAAATACCTTTTTGAAAAAAAAAGGAATATCCTGTGCAACTACACAAGACAGAGAAGCAAGGGAAAATGTTAAAAAAATTACCTATAACGAATTAATCAAAAAAGTTTTAGAATAAACAAAGTAAATTTATGAAAAATCTCTCACTAATTTTAAACGGCATTTTGCTGGTTGCAGTAATAATTCTTTTTATAAAAGTATTCGGCGAAAAGCCAAATGTTACAGGCAATCAAAAATTTACTAAAAACGATACAACTTCTTATTCAAAATTGCCCGTTGCGTATATTAACATTGACTCACTTTTACTTAAATACGAATTTGCAAAAGAAGCAAATGAATCTTTGATAAAAAAACAGGAAGATTCGAGATTGAACATTAATGTTAAAGCCCGTCAGCTTGAATCAGAAATGAGTGAATTTCAACGAAAACTTGAAAACAACGCTTTTCTGAGCAGAGAAAGAGCTGAAAACGAACAGAACAGACTTTTGAAAAAGAGACAGGAATTGCAGGATTTGGATGGACAGCTTACTCAGCAACTAATGCAATCGCAACAAAAAATGAGCGAACAATTACGAGATACTATCAACGCATTTCTGAAAGAATATAATAAAACAAAAAAATATGAGATTATTTTAAGTAATACCGCCGGCGATAATATACTTGTGGGTGATGGTTATGACATTACGAAGGAAATAACCGATTTGTTGAATGCCAGGTATATAAAAAAATAAGTTAAAGTTTAGTGTAATTCAAAATCGAAGTAAAAAGGCTGCTCTCGTGAAGAAAGCAGCCTTAATTTTTTATCGGGGAAAATCAATTATTTTACATTGAATGCTACACGTAACTCATCAATTTCCTTATCTCCCATAGGTTGTAAAGCTCCAACTGCCGAAGCCATAACCAATGAGTTTGCAGAGAATTCAGCCACCTCAAGATAATCAAAAGTATTAATTAGTTTATTTCCGGTAACTATCACCGAATCGTTTTCGACTATGATAACTCGATTTTTGGAGAACATTTCAGCAATTTCTTCCGTATTATTATACAGTTTCTCAAAAGGAATCGAAGGTACATCCTGAAGAAAAATCCAACTTTCAGGAATTGTGCGAACATCAAATTTCTGATGACTAACCGCATGAGCCATTAAATTCGTAGATTGAGTTACAATAATTGAATTGATATGTGGATTGAGCTGATAAATACGGTGATGTAAAGCCACAGATCTGCTTGGAACTTTACCAGCCTCAGCCATACCGTTTTTAATTTGCACAATGTCTTCGGGTAATATATCCCAACGAGCTACATCGCGTGGAGTTATTAAAAAATCATTTTCACGCCATCGAACCGAAACGGTGCCATATGTCGAAATCATTAAACCCTGATTACAAGCTCTTCGTATTATATTAACCATATCTGTGCGTATGGCTCGTTCATCCGATGGATAATTAACATCCATGAACGGTGTAATATTTTTTGGGAAATGATTAATGTACTTCGAAATTTGTTCGTCGGTGAGAGTATTAATTTTTCCAATTCTTCCGGCATTTACAATCGTTCTGCAGCAAAATTCGAGTGTTTCGAAGCGTTGATAAGCATCCATCATGTCGGTTCCACCTAACACAACCCCATGATTTTCCATAATCACCGCTTTGTACTTTTTGTTCTCAAATTCTTTAGCAATTTTCTTTCCTAAGTCTTCGCTACCGGGACAGCCATACGGTGCAAAACCAATTTCGCCACATATATTACGTGCTTGTGGAACGATATTTGTGTCGGGCACTTTTCGTGCAATGCTGAAAGCTACCAGGCCGGGTGGATGAGCGTGAATAACAGCTGTAAGTTCCGGTCTTGCTTCGTAAATCGCTTTATGAAAAGGATATTCTGATGAAGGTTTATGATGTCCTACTACAGTACCGTCTTTTTTTACACAAACAATATCTTTTGTGGTTAATGAGCCTTTATCAACCCCGGATGGTGTAATCCATATATCACCGTTTTCATCTCTGATTGAAATATTTCCACCTGAAGTAGTGGTCATACTACTTCTGTAAATCCGTCCGATAATCACATTGATCTGTTCGACCGGATGCATAAAATTAACATCAAGTTGTTTCATTTTTATTTTAGATTAAAGAGCAAAGAACAAAGACATTAGACTATATACTTTAGATCAAAACTCACTTTAAAATTCATTATTACAATTTATCTGCATTTGCCAATAAAAAGCTTTCAGCTTCCACGCTCCATAAACCGAGATTTTTATCACAAATTTCAGCCAGTGTTTTGAAAATGGGATTTGTTTCGCCCATTTTTGCAAAATCCGAAATAGGTGTTAAAGGCATTGAAATATGTGTATAAATTAACTTTTTGCCTCCGGGAATTTCAGGTAAATGTATCGTAGCATCAATTACAGCATCCAAACCTCCAATATGTGTTACAAGTGCTGCCGGATCGAGCCCTTTTGACATTAGGTCGAGCGCTTCAACCATATCATCAGTATTGCCTCCACTGGTTCCTACAATGTGTGTGTAAGCATAATGTACATTGTAAAAATTCATGCTTGCGCTGAAATTCGGGTCACTCGGACCGGCAAAGAAATTCAGACATCCATCGAAAGCCAGAATAGCATCACCCTGTTCAACTACAGGTTTTACAGGAGCAAACACAAATACGTCATCGTAACCGGTACCGTCACTAAGCGCTTTAAGTTCTTCCACAGGGTTCTGCATCTTTCCTGTATTCACATATTTCAGTTCAATGCCTCTCGAAGCAGCTTTTTCAACTGTGAAATAGGTAGCTGCTCTATCAAGACGAGCCTGATCAACATCGGTTATCACTAACAGAGATGGTTTGCGATCCTCTCGGTTTAACACATAATTGATTGCAGCAAGCCCCATAGGTCCAACGCCAGCCAGAATAGCCATCTTACCACCATCCACAATTTCCATTTTGTGAACATAACTTCCAGGTGTAGTGTGGTAGTTAGCATGCATAGCACCAATTACGCACGAAAGTGGTTCTGCCAAAGATGCCGGATAATACCCCTCGCCTTTGTAAGCAAGCAGACAGTTTTTTTCCATCACTTCATTAGGAATAATTACATACGTAGCATCACCACCAATATACTGATAGCTGTAACCGGGTGCACTCAAAATTCCTACCGGTCCATCTTCATAATATAATGCAGGTTGAATGGAAAATTTATCACCAGCGCTGAATTTATCAGCCCACTTTGCTCCTACCTCAACAATTTCGCCTGCAAATTCATGACCGATAATTATCGGATTTTCAGCGACATTATTTGGAATACGTTTGTGGTCAGCACCTTGTGTAGCAGCTTTGTACGACGACATACACAATGAATCAGAAACTACTTTTGCAAGTATTTCATCCTCTTTAATCTGCGGCAATTCGAACTCTTCCATACGAAGATCTTTTTTGCCATATAAACGGATTGCTTTTGTTTGCATTTTTATAGACTTTTAGAATAAAGAACAAAGAGTAAAGACAAATGCCTTCGTCTTTAAATTTGGAATTTATTCAGGTTGATAATATTTCGTATTTTAGAATAAAGAACAATGAATAAAGACAAATACTTTCGTCTTCTGTTTTCAAAGAAAAGAGTTAATACAAATATTTTAATCTTTGCCCTTTTGTCTTAGCTCTTTATTCTAATTTATTTTTAAATACAGTTATCATTTTTTGCAGTTCGATGATTTCATTCTGAATATCTTCAAAAATCATTGAATCAACATACTTTAAATTAAGCGCAATTATTAATTCAGTTTCTAATTCGAGAGAAGAACCAATTGACATTTCAAGAAAACGGGCAAAATCTTTATTACTCGATTTTGCAGAGCCTTCAGCAATATTTGTAGGAATAGAGACAGCAGCACGTTGCATTTGGGACATTAAACCAAATCGTTCATGACTCGGAAAAGTATTTGTTAATTGATAAATTCTTATTACCAAATCTATTGATCTTGTTCAAATCACTAATTTTCTGAAATTATGCATAAGAAAAGTCTTTTGTCTTTATTCTTTGTTCTTTTGTCTAAGAGAGCATCACCTGCCCACCTGTAATTGGCAGTGCCTGTCCTGTTTCACCACATTGATCCATCAAGTAAAGCGCACCTTTGGTAACGTCCTCGGGCGAGCATCCTTTTTTCATGGGCACCTGTGCTAAATAAAACTCTTTTACGTCGTCAATTGTTTTGGCTCCCGGCACTTTTCCGGCATTTAAGTATTGAACAAATAAACCGTTAACAGGATCGCTCCAAAGCGGACCTTCGTAGAAATTGCCCGGACAGATAGAGTTAACCTTGATGCGGAATGGAGCCAGTTCCAGTGCAAATGACTGTGTGAGACCAATGCCACCGAATTTACCACCTGCGTATGCAAAATTTGCTTTACTGCCACGTAAGCCAGATTTTGAATTAATCTGAATTATATCAGCATAATAATCATCGGTAGCGAATTTCGTTTGTAGCTTCATCACTTTGCTGACTACTTTTGTACAATAAAAATAAGCGTTGTAGTTTATTTTTGTTACGAATTCAAAATCTTCAGGAGTCATATCGTCCAGCCCTCCTGCACGAAGTACGCCTGCGTTGCTAACAAAGCAGTCGATCGCTCCGAAGTTGCACACAGTTTCGTGAACCAGATTTTCGATACTCGGAATTTCGCTTACATTGGTTTTAACAAAAATAGCACGATTGCTTTTCGCCAAGCCATTAAAACGTTCCACTGTGGCTTTTCCCACTTCTTCGTTCAAATCGGCCACTACAATATTAGCACCTTCCTGCAACAGACAACGGGCAATACCCTCGCCAAAACCCATGGCTGCACCCGTAACGATAATAGTTTTATTCTCAGCACGACCTTTCGAAGTTCCAGCAGCCACACTGCGGCGATAATTTTCCACTTCCCAATTATCGATAAAATCAATCTGCGCTTGCGTCATCGGATGCGGACCTCCAAATGCTTCGGCATACCAGGCTATTTTCATGGCATCCTCGAACACATCCAAAATAATGTCGCACTGAGCAGCATTATCGCCTACAGCTACCAGACCAATTCCTTTCATCAGAATCACTTTTGGCTGATATCCGAATTTGGCTGTAAATGCCGGAATCTGTTTTGCAGCTTCGGCCAGTACGGCTTCGGGCTCCTCATCGTTGAGGAAAATATAATTCGATTTACAATAAACAATGGCATCGGGCGTAAATGGTTTGGCTATTTTTGCCTGATTCTCTTTGCTGTCGTAAAAATATTTGATCAGTTCGTTTTTGCGTACTTTCAAGGTTTTCAAACCTTTGGCAGAAAGTATCATGCGAATACCCGGTAATACTTTTTCTGTACAGCTGCAAGTTGCACGTTCTTCTGTTGGAACCGGCAATTTTATAGCCTTTTCAAGCGTATCGAGCACTTTGGTATAAAGTTCTTTTATTTCTTCAATGCTGTTGGCAGCCACAAAAATTCCGTGATTTTGCAACCAGATAATTTGAGGTTCTTCGGCATTTTCTGCTCTGTAAGCTTTTATGGCGTCTTCTACTTTTTTGAAAAGCACAAAACCCGGGTCGGTGTAATCGATATACAATGCTTTGGCGCCGAATAGTTTTTTCAGGTCGCTTTCGGCATTATTGGCACACATCAATCCATTCACCAAAGTAGGATGCATGTGAACCACAAAAGCAAAGTCGATAACATTATGCATCGATGTTTCTACCGAAGGGCGTTTACCTTTGCTGATAGTAGCATCGGCCAAATCATTCTTTACCTGTTCTTCACGTTCGGCAGCCACATTGCTGTACGTTTTTTCGGACATAAGGTTAAGCTTTGCCCGGTCGAGCACTGCAAAACCATCTTCGGTAATGGTAGCCAACGACGAACCGCTGGCTTTTACCCAGATTTTTTCTGTATTTTTGTACGATGTATTGCCACCACCTGCAATCACAAAACGGCTATCGCGGCCGTAGAATTGCGATATTTCGATAAGTTGTTGTATTTCTTTCATTTTGTTTGAACCACATAGGCACATAGGCCATAAAGAGAATTTAAATGTTTTTGAACCACAAAAAAGATGATATAGAATACATTTTCTATTGTATCTATGTGCCTATTGTGGTTAAATATTTTGAATTAATTCATTTCCAAGTTTTATAAACTCTTCCCGTTTACTTCTGTCGGCATGTCCGTTGGCATCCACATATCCGGGTAATCCCTGAGCTACCAAATGTTGGTGAGCTGCTACTACACAGGCTCCTTCGTAGTTGATTTGCAACAAACGATCGGTAAGTGGTGTGCTGTTACGTGCAAATAGCTCAATCGGCTCCATAGCAGGCGTGTTGTGCTCGCTACCAAATGTTACCACAAAGCCCTGATCGTGCAGATACGACGCATATTTCTCGAGCAATTCAATACCGTTGCGAGTTGTAATAAACTCTACCGAATGAAAACCGCGCTCGGTCAATTGCTGAGCCACACGTTCCAAATCGCCTTCGAAGTCGGTGTAAGCGCCTTTGGCATCGTCGGCCAGAAACGGATAAGTTGGAATACCCCCACCGGCTACAATAATTTCGCAAACGGTTTGCATAGGCAAAAATGCTTTCGGATCTTCGGGAACAAAAGCTCCCCCACCCGCTTTAAGCATATTACCGCGAATTTCGTTTTCAACGCCGGCAAAATCGGTTACTTCCGATTTCAGTTCTTTATTTCCAAAAAGTTTGTAAAACAACAAACGTAAATCCAGCGGGTTGTTGTGACAATACTCATAGGCTTTCATGCGCAATGCTTTAGCCAAATGACGCTCACGGATTAACCCTGTAGTTAACTCATTTTTAATCCATTCAAAGTCGAGTGCAAATCCGGCATTTACTGCGTCGAGTATTTCATTAACCTTGCTACACATGGCTTCTACCTGTGCGTTGGACTCTTTAATAACACCTGCCAACTGCGAAGCATAGGGTTCGTCGAGTTTGAATGGATACGAAAGACCTTTACCACTTAGATATGTGCGGCCTGGATTTCCGGGGTCGTTCACACGTAAACCGGCTTTTTGGTCTTCTTCATTCAAACTGATAAATTCGATATTGAACAAAGGATATAAACCCCGCGATTTACAACCTTCAGCCCAGGCTTTGTATCCGGTCGTGCTGTAAAAATCGTTAATACCAACTACTTTTACGCCTTCGGCAACTGCCATGTCGAGTGCTTCGTCGATATTTTTAAAAGCACTAAACGAATTTGGTGTATGAAGGTGAGCGTTTACTTTTATCATATATATCGTTATAATTTTCGTCCACCAATAATCTTCACTATATTCAACTCCATTTTCTTTTAAAAATTGAATGTATTCTTCCTGAAAAATTTTCCCCAAGGCTTCTCCCCGCTGGGGCTTTGCAATTGGGCTAAGATATTTTGGGCTTTTAGCCCGAAAACAATTTCAATCATTCATACACCAATCCTTTTCCGGAATCAGTGCCTTAGTGGTTTTATTTTCCCCCTTACTTCCCTCTCCTCAAGGAGAGGGTTGGGGGTGATGTCTTTACACTCCTAATTTCGATCTGCGAACAAATTCAGCATCCGTGAAGTTCTGACCAGCGATATAACCTTTCAGCGGTTGAATGCGTTCGTTAATCATATCGAGGAACCACGAAGGTTGCGCAAAGAATGAGCTCTCGAGTTCGTAAGCCGGCGTAATCCAGTTGCGTGAACCAAGCACACATACAGGAGCATCCAAATAATCGAAGCAAAGTTGGCTAATGCTTGCTGCAAAATCGTTCAGGAACGAACCGCGAGCAGTAGCATCACCGGCAACAATGATTTTACCTGTTTTTTTCACCGAGTCAATTACTTTTTCGTAGTTGAATGGCACCAACGAACGGGCATCAATTACTTCGGCTGTCATTCCGTATTTTTCTTCCAGTTCTTTAGCCGCAGCCAAAGCAGGATAAAGCGTATGACCAACTGTAAGGAAGGTAATATCGTTACCTGATTTCTTTACATCCGGCTCTCCGAATGGAATTTCGTAGTAACCTTCGGGCACACCACCTTCGTGGAATTGTTCACCTATATCGTATATTCGCTGACTTTCAAAGAAAATTACAGGGTCGGTACCCTGAAGTGCGGCATTCATCAAACCTTTGGCATCGTAGGGAGTTACAGGGAAACAAACTTTGATTCCCGGAATGTGAGCCACCAACGAAGTCCAGTCCTGCGAATGCTGAGCACCATATTTTGAACCAACTGATACACGAAGTACCACAGGCATTTTCAACACATTACCACTCATAGCCTGCCATTTAGGAAGTTGATTGAAAACCTCATCTCCACAACGACCCAGGAAGTCGCAATACATAATTTCAGGAACTACACGTCCGCCACACATAGCATAACCAATGGCAGTACCCACGATAGAAGCCTCAGCAATTGGTGAGTTGAACAAACGGTGATAAGGCAAAGCCTCCGTCATACCGGTATACACGGCAAAAGCACCACCCCAGTCGCGATTTTCTTCACCATAAGCTATTAGGGATGCGTCTTTATAAAAAC
>CAYNGF010000041.1:0-28997 GCA_964396515.1 uncultured Paludibacter sp. | reverse complement strand
AATGTAATCAGTATCAATATTGAGAGATATTTAAGCTTCATGCCAAAGTGTTTTTGTTACAAATTGCTGCAAAGTTATAAAATGTTGCCGTTAAACCGAAAAAATGACTGAAAAATATGTCAATCCTGCCGCGGGATATTAGCTCCTCTACCATGTACCATTGTGTTAATGTGTTAATTTGATAATATGCGAAAGCATTAATGTAAAATGTAATAATAAATGAATGTAATAATCTAAGAACATAAAATCTTATCTTTGTATTTTAATTATATCTTTTATCGGATGTTTTTTAGATCGGATTTTTAATAATAAATTTTCAAATCGTCTAATAATCAAAGTTTTGAAATTCCCGAAATCGATGAAAAGACAAAAATTCGCATTAATTATGGCCGGTGGAAAAGGGTTGCGTATGAATGCAAAAATACCTAAACAGTTTCTTGAAATAGCAGGGAAACCGTTAATAATGCATACTATCGAAACTTTTTTCAATTTAGACCCTGAAATTTCACTTATCGTTGTACTTCCGCCTGACCAGATTGAATACTGGCAGCAATTATGCAAAAAACATGCCTTTACTATCAATCATATAATTGCAACGGGCGGCGAAACCCGTTTTCACTCTGTAAAGAATGGTCTTAATTTTATTTCAACACCTTCGTTGGTGGCTGTTCACGATGCTGTACGGCCGCTTGTGAGTACTGAAACAATTTCCCGATGTTTTGAAAAAGCAGAAAAGACAGGTGCAGCAATTCCTGTAGTTGAGTTGGTTGACAGCATACGTGAAATTTCAGACAATAAAAGTAAAACTGTCAATCGTAACAATTTTCGTCTGGTACAAACACCGCAGATTTTCGATGGAGCGATTCTTTTAAAGGCTTATGATCAGGAATATAGCCCACTTTTTACCGATGATGCTTCAGTGGTAGAAAGTTTAGGCATAAGCATTCATTTGGAGGAAGGAAACCGTGAAAATATAAAAATTACTACGCAAATGGATGTAGCTTTTGCAGAAATGTTATTGCAAAAAAAATGAAATTAACCGTGCCTTATGATAGTGTGTTATTATAACAGTATAACATATCAAGGCTTAAGTTTATTACACTTATTCGATATTTTTTACAACTAACAAATAACCGAAAAACTCAAAAATCGAGTAAAGTTAATGAATAATAAAAGATTATTTTAGTTGTTGAAATTTCAGTTTATCTTAGAATGTTTTTTGAATCAAATTTCGAAATATTAAAACATAAAATTTAAAACGCTAAAAATCTAATTTATAGATTATTAGCGTTTTATAAAGTTGACTTACTAGGATTCGAACCTAGACAGACAGATCCAGAATCTGTAGTGCTACCGTTACACCATAAGTCAGTTTTTTTAAAAAAGCGGTGCAAATTTAGTAAATCATTTTTATTCCCCAATCAATTTTGATTTTTTTTTAGAAGATAGTAAATTTTGAGTGTGATTTACTTCGAATAATTATTGGAATTTTGGTTCGCTAACCGGGTAAAATAAACTAAATTAATTTAATCGCCTCTTTCACGGTCATCATTTCTCGGATGTTTTTTGCCTTTGCCAATTGATTACAAACAGAGATAATGCCGTTATCCAGTGCATCCTGTCCGTTAAAAATTTCGGCACTCATACAGTCAACAGTGCATGCAAGGATTCCTGAATCACTCAAAAAATCAAGACTTTTAATTCCTGCGTTGTTTTTACCAATTCCTGCATCGTTAAAAAACACAGCTTTAAGTCTGTGTTTGTGAGCATAATGCCCTGCGCTTACACCGCCATGAGAGCCACATACAACAATATCGCCTGCATTGCTTTCGTTTAAAAATGTAATACTATCTGTTACAGTCACATTTACTCCATCAATATGAATTTGGGTTTGTTTTTTCAATTCAGCATTGGTATCTTTTTTTTCATGAACAATAAATTCAGTATTCAACTCTTTTTGAGCCAAACTTGATTGATGCATCACACTCAATATTTTATAAACAGCTTGTTTTACCGAATCGTCAATTTCGATTTCAAGTTTTTCAGCTAAATAATTTGTATGGCTTATAATTCCAAGCTCCCATGTGTCGCGTGCAACGCCTATTTCGGCACTGTAGTTGTCAACTGCACAAGCTATAATACCCTCAATTGCATAAAATGGAAGACCACTGATGCCTGCCTGATTCTTACCTATTCCTGCATTGTTGAGAAAAACAGCTTTTACATTACAGTCTTTTAGTTTTTTGGCAAAAGTGCCGTTGTCGCCGCAATGTGAGCCACACACAAGTATCTGACTCGTATTATCTGGACTCAAATCGCCCAAACTATCCAGAAGTATTACGTTTTCAGGTAATTGCATGAAATAAAAATATATCTGACCCTAACCCCCTAAAGGGGGAATAAGACGGGTTTTGTGAATGTTTGTAAAACGAGAACAATCTTGTATTCGAACGCTTTAGCTCCCCCTTTATGGGTTTGGGGGACAAGCTCTGGCAATTTCTATTCCTTTTTCGTAAGCTTTAAGATTTCCCTCAACAAACTTTTCGGGAACACTTTCACGTACTATCTGCTTCATTTCATCATGCGGATAGCCTCTGAACTCAGCATAAATAGCAAGCATTACGATATTCATCATTTTGCTGATATCGAAATCAGGGCTTTTGTTCTCGTCCGGGTCAATAATAAAAGTTTTCTTACCTGACCGCTTTATCAGTTCCGTTTTCGATTCGGGCATATCTTTCTCCAAACGGGTATTTACGCTTGAAGTAGATAACTCAAATGTACTTGAGAATACAATGCCATCCTCTTTCAAACAATGCAAATAACGCAGTGTTTCGGTTTGTTCGAATGATATTAGGTAATCCACATCGCCTGCTTTAATAAAAGGAGATAATACCGGCTTTGTAGAATACCGAAAATGACTTTCTACTCCTCCGCCCCGTTGTCCTAAACCAATTACATCTGATATTTTTAACTCGTATCCAAGCTTCATATAATATTTGCTTAGTACGTTGCTGAAAAGAAGAATTCCTTGTCCTCCTACACCAGCTATAATTAAATTTTTTCCTGTATCCTGCATTTTTATTGATTTATCGCTTCAAACTTACAAGCTGTTGAACATAATCCACAACCTACACAAAGGTCTTCGTTAATAACTATCTCCACTTTTCCGTCTTTACCTTTTTTACTTTCTATAGCCAGGCAACCGATATTGATACATTTTCGACACTGCGTACAAAGATCCTGATCGATATGATAAGGAGGATTTTTTGGCAGTTTAAATCTGGTAACACAAGGTTTCTGTACTATTACTACCGAATTTGTTCCTGAATTGACCGCGTTTAAAATTGCTTTTTCGAGGTCTTCATATTCGTATGCATCAACAGTTACTATATCTTTAACGCCAATAGCTTCGCAAACCTTGGCTATTTCCAATTTATTTTCCGGCTTGTAATTAAAACCAAACTCGCTGGATGCTACATGCTGACCACCGGTCATTGCCAAACAACTATTATCAACAATAATGGTGGTTGACTGACTGTCGTTGAAAATCAAATTCATCAGCCCGTTGATTCCGGTAGCCCAAAAACCTCCATCGCCTATCATTGCCACAAAATTTTCCTTGTGATCGGTTGCTACATTGTAACCATGCGCCAGCGCAATACTCGAACCCATACATTTTTGAAGTGAATAGGATTCCATGTGCGGGAAACAACCAATTAAACCACAGGTAACATCGGCAGCAGCTTTTATTTTGTGTTTTCTTAATATTTCAGATATGAATAGGTGGGAACAGCCCGCACAGCTTACAGGCAGACGGAATGGAATACCTTCCATAAGTGATCTTTTTGGTGCATCCGGAATGAGTTTTTCTTCAATAATATCGGGTGTAAAACGCGTCATTTCCGGGAATTTGGGGAATAAAGCTTTTCCAACAACCGGAACTCCCAAGTCCTTGATATTCTTTTCCATAATATCATGGCCGTCTTCAATCACATAAAGTTTATCTACATGCGCAGCCAATTTGCGAACCAGTTTTTCAGGAAGCGGCATTACCATTCCTACCTTTAAAATTGATGCATCGGGTAATACTTCCCTGGTATAAAAATAAGGGGTACCTGCTGTAACTACACCAATTTTTTTTCCTCTTAATTCTAATTTATTTATATCGAAGTCGTTACAATCTTCTGAAAGACGCTTCATGTGTGCCGGAAAATCATTAAAACATTTGGTTAGCTTAGGATGCTCCGAGCCTTTAGCATTCATCATCATGGTCGTCATGATAACTTTGCTGAAGCTTACCGGATATTTATTTCTGCATTTAACTTCGTACGTATAGTCATCATCTATCACGACTCCACTGGTAGTTTTGCAAATCACCGATGTAATTTTTAAAATCACCGGTGTAGTATATTCTTCGCTAATCTCGAAAGCTCTTATCATAAAATCCTTTGCTTCCTGGCTGTCACTTGGCTCTAAAACAGGAATATTGAACATATTGCCATAATGACGCACATCATTATAGTCGTCACCTGCAATACGGCCTACATCATCGCCAACAACTAATACCAAACCTCCGTTAATCTGACTTCCTGCTGCTCCGCCCAATGCATCGGCTGCCACATGTAAGCCCACGGTTTTCATTACCGCAAAGCTCCGATAACCGGCAAATGAAGCACCAATAGCTACTTCCAATCCCACTTTTTCATTTGTTGACCACTCGCAATAAATTTCAGGGTATCTGTGTTTGGTATAATCCATTACTTCGGTAGATGGTGTGCCCGGAAAACCTGAAGCTACTTTTACTCCTGCTTCAAAGGCTCCTCTGGCAACGGCTTCGTTACCATTCATCATTTTCTTTGTGGTAATCATAATTTCTTTATTCATATAAAATTCTCACTTTAATACGTGTTTTTATCAATTTTCTGATAATTCGACCAAAATTACTGCTTTTTTATAACACTCCAAAATTAAATGATATTTTTAATAAATAAATTGTAACTAAAATGGCAGTTAAAAAGAAGTTATTCACTGTTTTAGTGATAGATAAAATAAATAGGATTGAAACTTAAATTTCTGTTTCATGAAGGATGCTTAAAAATAATATTCTGCGAATATCCAATTGTATATTAAGTATGCAAGCCTGTTATGAGTAGTTATCAATACCTCCTGATTGGAATAAATCAATGTTGAAAATATACTGACTTTCAAAGTCAGAAACCAATTTTTATTGATATTTTACCTCTTTACGATAAAATACTGAAAGTTATGTGGTAGTAATGGAGTGCAATAGTTGTACAAATCTTAAAATAAAAAACGCTAATAATCTATATTGCAGATTATTAGCGCTATTTTTTGTTGTCTCACCAGGATTCGAACCTAGACAGGCAGAACCAAAAACTGCAGTGCTACCATTACACCATGAGACAATCACAATTTTTGCTTTTTTCTCAAAAAGCGGTGCAAAGATACATTTCTTTTTGCGTTCTTCCAAATTTTTATGTATGAAAATTTACACAATTTCGTTTTTATTAGTATTTTCGCATTGTAAATCAGATAGATAAAGCCGAAATTTAAAAAGTAGAATACCAAATATTCGTTTTAGAATTGTGGCATGCTGTATGTTTTCAATTCTTTCTGCAGCATTTTGCTTTGGTTATGAGTAACTTTGTCCATTTCATGCCAGAATTTCTCACTGTGGTTCATTTGTCGGGTATGGCAAAGTTCATGTAAAATTACGTAATCAATAAGATGTTCGGGAAGCAACATAAGATAAAATGAAAGATTGATACTTTTATATCGTGAGCAACTTCCCCAACGTGTACGACTGCTTTGAATTTTCACATCCGAAAAAGTAAATCCATGTTTACGGGCAAGCTCCTGAGTGCGATGGGGTAAAAGCCTTTTAGCCTCCTTGCGTAGGAAATAGTTGATACCAGTCCAGCATTGTTTCTGAGAAACAACTGTATCTGAATTAATATTTTCAGGAAATTCGATCGACAGTATTTGATTGCGAAAAGTAAAAAAGATGTCGTTGCGCGAAGTTTTTTTCAACAATATATCAAAACTGTGGGTTTTAATTGTTTTGTTTTCAGTAAGCTGATATGTATTTGCAGCCTTATGTTTTCTGAGTTTTTCCTGTTTTTCCCGGATTTTTTCGGATACAGATTGTATAAAATTGAGTGCTTCCCGATATGTTACACTTTGAGGCAGTGTAACTATCAGACTATTTTCAAGTATCCTTACATTAATACGTCGTGCTTTAGCGCTTTGTTTAAATTCTATTTTCCCTAATTTCAGATCTGCATTCATTTTATTTTACATACCTATTGACTGTTTTAATCAAATATCTTTTAATGGAAAACAGATTTTTATTGAGAAGATTGTGATTAAAGCGACTGTTGAACCCTGTCGATAGTTAACATTTGTCCTACTTTAATTTTTGTGCCTGATAAATTGTTTGCTGTACGAATATCATCAACTGACACATTGTATTTGTTTGCAATAGAAAATAGCGATTCTCCGGCAATCACTTTATGTTCTATTGATTTTTGTTCTGATTGTTTTTCGGATTTAACCGACTCGTTTTGATTAACAGAAACCAAGAGTTTTTGTCCGGGCATTATTTTACCATGATGCAAGTTGTTAATTTCTTTAAGCTTTTCTATTGTCAAATTGTTGGCACGTGCAATACTGTATAAAGTTTCTCCTTTGGTAACTTTATGAAATCTTGATGCCGATTGTGTTTTATTGGTTTTCTCAAAACCTTTTGAACGTTCATCTGTATTCAAATCAAGCTTTTCACTTACATTACTCGATCCAATATCCAAAGTTTCATCCGATTTTTTTTCTGATAACAATTCCGATTTAACCGGCTTTGATTCTTGTAGTGCCAATTCCCGTTCAGGGACTTTTAAGGTAACTTTTTCCTTAATTTTCAGTTGCTGATTAATCTGCAAATTTGTTGATTTCAGATTATTCAGTCGCTTGATTTGTGAAACATTTACATTATATTTCGAAGCAATGGCGCTTAAATTTTCGCCTTTACGTACTTTATGATAAACTGCAGGTATTGTGTGTGAAGCATTATTTTCGGCACTTAATGTTTTCTCTGATTTAATATTCGAATAATCGGATGCACAATTTTTGCGGTGAAATAAAGAATCGGCACCAACAATTCTGCCTGCTTTCACAAATCGCTTAGCATAATAAGGCTCATGTGAATTTGAAATTGTTACGCCTCTTCCAACCGCAGCATGTATAAAATCGAAACTTCCACTATCTTTTGTTTCCACTACTATTCCCACATGTCCTACTCTACCATTACGCCGGCGTCCTTCAAAAAACACTAAATCACCTTTTTTTATATCCTGTTTATGAACAGTGGGTGCTTGTTGTGCCTGATCGGCTGAACTTCTTTCAAGGTTGTATCCGAAGTTTTTGTAAACGAATGTTGTAAAACCCGAACAATCAAATGACTTTTCGCCCTTTGAACCGTAACGATAAGGTGTATTCAGAAAAAGTTTGCCATAATCAATGATTGAATCGGGTAACGTTAATGGTATAAGGAGTTTGGTTTTTAAAGAGGTGCTGTCGGTAGGATCAAAATCATATGTTTGTGCAGTTAAAACTGCAGAACCCATCCATAGCAAAAGAAGAATTGATATGCGCAAGGAGAAAATCATTAATTAGTGAAATAAAATATCTGAAAACTTAATCCTTGCAAATTTAATAAAAACCATTTTATTATCCGATATGATTCTTTCTTTTTAACAAAATACGATTTTTGTTACAATTTGTCAGTAAAACGAAGTACAGAAGCTTCATTATGAACTTCAAGGCTTACATTGCTGCCCATAACAAGTGGCAAATTATTATCCACATGTCCAGCCTGGAAATTAAAACAAACAGGATAATTATAACTGCTTACTGCATCGGCAATTATTTCTTTTATTGTTTTCATCATGCGCGGATCTTCAGTACAATCGCTAAACTGCCCTACAATCAAACCGGATATAGAAGATAAAACACCGCCAAGCCTTAAATTCTGCATCATTCGATCGATATGATACGGTTCTTCTTCAACATCTTCGATAAAAAGAATATTGTTTTCATACTTCAAATCGAAAGGTGTTCCTCGCATTCCGGCAAGTACCGAAAGATTTCCCCCGATTAGCTTCCCTGTGGCAACTCCAGTACGATTTAAATTTTCCCATCGGAACTCATATTCCGGGAAATTCCCTTGTAATATATTTTTTAGCTGAACCACAGCCGGGGCATCGGCAGCTAATTCAGTGAGATGTTTTGCCATTATGGAATGAATGCTGGCGATGTCCCGATTATTAACAGCGCTATGCAAAATAGTAATATCACTGAACCCGATAAGCCATTTTGGCGATCGTTCAAATTTTGAGAAATCAATCTTGTCAATGATTTGTGCAAGTCCATAACCCCCTCTGCTGCAAAGTATAGCTCTGACACTCCCATCATCAAGGGCATTTTGCAAATCGGCTATTCGTTGCGCTTCGGTACCGGCAAAGCGTCCGTATTCTTCACGGCAGTGAGTTCCTTGTAGCACAGAATAACCCCAGTTTTCGAGCAATTTAGTTGCTCCGTCGATATATTCAGGGAGAATACTTCCCGATGGTGATATAATGCAGATTTTATCGTGTTTTTTTAATGGTGTTGGGAGCATAAGCATGTTTATTGTAAAAAAATAAAAATTAATTTGGATGCATTTGTCCGGTTCGGAATTGTAAAATAAATTCAGTGGGTGTACACTGGTATTTTTTACGGAAGCATTTGCCAAAATAGCCCACATCTTTAAATCCTACTGAAAAAGCAATTTCGGAAACAGACAAATCGGTTGTTTTCATAAGTTCCACCGATTTATTAAGACGTATTTCCTTTATCAGATCCACAGGGGCAAAGCCTGTAAGACTTTTTACTTTTTTAAAAAAAGCGGAACGACTCAAACCCATATCTTCAGCTAAAGCATCAATATTATAGTAGCTGTCGGTGATGTTTTGTTCAATCACCTGATTAATTTTATTGAGCAATTGCCGGTCTTTATCCATAAGATATTTTTCGTAAACACTTTCATCTTCTTCGTTTACCGGCTGTAAAACTAAGCTTGATTGTATTTTTTTGCGAAACTCTCTGCGTTCGTTCAGCAATTGCTCAATTCGAACAATAAGGTATTCTTTGCTGAAAGGTTTGGTAATATAGGCATTCGCACCCAGACTCACCGATTTAAGTTTTTCTTCTTCGCCGGTTTTTGCTGTCAATATAATAACCGGTATATGACTTATTCTGAAATCGTTTCTGATATTTTGCAGCAGTTCATTCCCAGTCATTTCAGGCATCATTTGATCCGTAACAACTATGTCGGGGTGATAGTGGTTTACTTTTTTCATGCCTTCTACACCATTCGAGGCTGTAAGAATGTTGTATTTATCTTCAAGCTGCATGCGCAACAGATTACACAAATCGGGATTATCTTCAACTACAAGTAATGTCGGCAAATTTGTTTTAAAATGTTCGGTTTCTGCGGATATCTCGTCTGTAATATGTTCAGTGCTTTCGGTGTTTTCTACCATTTCGCCGACATAGAAATTTACTTCATTTTCAGCAAAATGACTTTTTCCTGTTTGCAGTTCAATCGTAAAAATTGAACCCTTTCCATCTTTTTTTGATTCAGCGATAATATTTCCGTGATGTAAATTAATGATTTCTTTTGACAGAGCTAAACCAATGCCTGTGCCCTGATAATGATGTCCGTTCTGATTTTCAGCCTGCACAAACCGATCGAAGATTTCATTTATTTTATTTGATGGTATTCCTACACCGGTATCGTCAACACTGACATAACACTTCTTACCATCTGAATTGATACTTGTGCTTACGGTAATTGTTCCTCCTTTGGGTGTAAATTTAAAAGCATTCGATATGATATTTCTCAGTACAGTTTCAATTTTTTCCTTATCTGCCCAAACCGGAATTTCAGCTTCAGAAAGATGGAAGTTAAAAGATATATGATTTTCTTCGGACATTACCATAAATTCCTCTCTAAAACCGGAAGCAAGTTTATTCAGGTCGAAATGCGAAACGTTCAGAATCATTTTCCCGTTCTGAATTTTTCGGAAATCCAGGATTTGATTCACCAGATTCAGCATTTGACCTGCATTTTTTTCGATGAGTGAAATATACTGTTTTGCCTTTTCTTCCAATTGAAATTTCTCTTTTAATTCCTGTACGGGACCCATAATCAGTGTAAGAGGTGTGCGAAGTTCATGGGAGATATTAGTAAAAAAACGCAATTTCAATTCCGAAACTCTTTGTTCGATATAAACTTCATTACGTATGCGAATATACAGCAAAACAGCACGTATAATTCCGTATGCAAGCAATAGTGATAGTATCAGGTATATTACTTTAGCCTGCCAGGTTAGCCACCAAGGAGGCAATATGATAATCTCGAGCTTACGTTCGGCTTTGTAAAGGGAATTGGCTTCATCTATTGCCTGTACGATGAACGTATAATTTCCATGTGGTATATTAGGATAGGATGCTATACGGTTTTTACCGTTACTGTGCCATTCTTTGTCGTAGCCTTCCAAAATATATCGATAGTTAACACTGTTTTGATTGTAATAATTCAGCGCTGCAAATTCAATTTGTATGTTCGACTGATTGTATTGCAGTTTTACGGTTTTTGTGTAACGTATCGATTCTAAAACAACTGAATCTCCTTTCACAGATTTCAAATCGCGGTTCGATACCCTAAAATCGACGATATAAACATTATAATTACAACTGAAACTTTCAATCTTTTCAGGGTTAAATGTAATTATGCCTTTGCGAGTACCAAACCATAAATCGCCGTTGGGTAATTTCAGCGCGCTTTCTTCTTCCATTTGCAGATCGATAAAACCATCGTAGCGGTCGAAATTCCTAAAGGTTTCATTCTTCCTATCGAAAAGTACCAATCCATTTTCTGTAGCAAGCCATAAGTTATGGTTGTTATCCTCTGTTATCGAAACTACTACATTGCTTCCTAAACCCTGATAAACAGTATAGGTTTTAAATTCAGGAATTCGTGTTTCTTTATTGAAAGAACAAAGTTTGCTAACTCCACCTCCGAAAACTGAGATCCAAATATCACCGGCACTGTCTTTGAAGAGTGCATAAATATCTTTATCTGCTATGTTCATTATACGTTTATCGCTCCGATAAGTTTCAAACTTAATTTCAGCGGAATTCTTAAAATTACCATCAAAGGACATGAGTCCATCGCTTGTACCTACCCAAATGCGTCCGTTGCGATCTTCAACAATATTTCGCACTTCCATGTAAAGTCCAAATTTGGGATAATTGCGGAAACTGTTGAATTTATTAACGAATCGAATTTTACCTCCTTTTTGTTCAATCAAATTCAGCCCTCCTCCAAAAGAAGCAACCCAAATACGGTTTTTACTGTCGAGGTAAGTATAGTAAATATCATTCCCAATTATTGCATCGGGGTTTTTCTCATCAGAAATAAACCTTGTGATTTTATAGCCCGATGGATATGAACTGTTTTCTTCTGCCAGAATAAGTCCGTTGCCTTTTGTTGAAAGCCATAAATTTCCCTGCTCATCTTCCATAATATGATACACGTTCCCGATGTTATCTGAAGCACCAAAAATTAAGACCGGATCGGAACCTAAACTATATTTGTAAACCTCTGCATTACGGTTAGCCAGCCATATTTCACCTTTTTTTGATAGATAAATAGCTTTTATCCCCGATTGTAGTTGAGAATTTTTCGGAACCTGCAAAAGTGAAAACTGTTGGCGTGGATAGCTTATGCGATATACTCCATCGGTAGTGGACGAAAGCCATAGGATATTATCGCGGTCTAAAGTTATACCATAAAATAGTTTACGTTGACCATTAAGATTTAATTCGGGCAAATCGTTCATAATGGTTGATTTCAGTGAACTACGGTCAAAATGTATTATATCACCCGCTCTGTCAAGAATATACATACCCATATCTTTCCCATCACAAAGTGTAATTCTGCGGTTTGCTTTTCCCTGAATTGTGTTAATGCGTTTTTGTACGTTAGTAAAAGGATCATAGTAAATCAAGTAGTTTTCATTGATTTCAATCCAAAGTTTTTCGAAACTATCGATGGTTAGTTCGGTAACTTTTTCTGAATTGATTAGAGGTACAAGCAGGCGTGTGTTTCCGGTTTGTTCATCAACACCATAAACTCCCTTGCCTTCTATTGCAGCATAAACAAGTTTATTTTTTGTTCCTGTTAAATTAATAACACTTCCTACACCTTCAAAAAGGGAGTTCTCCGTTATATCACCATTGTTTAAGTCTATTTTAAGTATTTTTCCACTATTATTTCCTATCCACAAAAACTTTTCTGTATTCCATACACTGCTTAATTTATTCCCGGTTTTCAATTCAATTTTTTTTCGGATGAAATCAGATGATTTTGTTTTTAGAAGTTCTCCCTTTTGAAGTGAAATAATTTTAAAGTCAGTTCCTATCCAATTCAGATTCTGCTTTGTTTCGGTAAGGAGATTATTGGTTAATTTGTATTCACGCTCAGCTTCGGAGTCGTATATAAGTTCCACAGATAATTTCCCTTCGGGGGTTGAACTTGCTTTAAGTAAATCCTTATTTTTTGTAAGGAGCAATAATTTGTTATCGTTGGTGAGTTGAATCTTTATAATTTTAGGACTAACATTATATTTTTTCTTAATCTCATTAAAAATATTGATGAATTGTTCGAATCTTTTATTGAAAAAAAACAATTTATGGTCAATGGTTTTTACCCAGAGATTTCCATCGTTTGTTTCGATAATATTTTGAATTTTTTGTGGAGGAATATCTGAACTACTGCCATCCCGATTGTTATACGTATGAAACTTTGATCCATCGAAACTACATAGCCCATACCAGGTTCCCAGCCAAATAAAACCTTCCTTGTCTTTAATTGTACAGTAAACAATGTTGTGTGGCAAACCTTTTTCCTGCGTATAATTTTCAACAATCATATTGTTGGCAGCTATGGTTTTGCTACAAACCACCAACAATAGTACTAAAAAGCTGAAAAAACGATTCATTGTCAATACTTTGTTTTTAAAGTTCTGATACAAAAATAACTTTTTCATTCGGGTTTTACCAACTGAATTTTATCAAAACATTTTTTTTAGAAATTTCCCCGTATATGAGCACTCACAATCAATAATTTCTTCGGGCGTACCCTCAAAAACCAAATATCCACCTTTATCGCCGCCTTCGGGTCCAAGATCTATAATATGATCGGCACATTTTATCACTTCGGTATTGTGTTCAATAATGATAACTGTATGACCATTCGCAATAAGTGCATCAAATGCCGCAAGCAAAGTTTTAATATCATGAAAATGCAAACCTGTAGTTGGTTCATCGAACACAAATATTGTAGGTTCTGGTTTTTCGTTTGCCAAAAAAGATGCAAGTTTTACGCGCTGACTTTCGCCACCGGAAAGCGTACTGCTTGACTGTCCCAGTTTTACGTAACCTATTCCTACATCCTGCAATGGTTTCAAACGTTTAACAATTCTTTTTTCAGTATTGCCATTGTACTGACTGAAAAATTCAATGGCTTGATTTACTGTCATTTCCAGCACATCGTAAATATTTTTGCCTTTGTATTGAACTTCGAGCACAACCTGTTTAAAGCGTTTTCCGTGACAGTGTTCACATTCAAGCACAATATCGGCCATAAATTGCATTTCCACAGTTACGGTACCTTCTCCCTGACATTCTTCGCATCGCCCTCCGGGAGTATTGAACGAAAAGTGTGATGCCTGATAACCCATTTGCTTTGAAAGTTGCTGATCGGCAAAAAGTTTGCGAATTTCATCATACGCTTTTATGTAAGTTACCGGATTTGAACGCGAAGATCTGCCGATAGGATTCTGATCGACAAATTCAATATCCTTTGCGAGATGCATAGAGCCTTTAAGCATTCCAAACATACCCGTACGGTCGGCTATTCCGCCATAATGCTTCTTCAGTGCTGTGTAAAACACGTTTTTAACCAACGATGATTTTCCTGAACCACTGACACCGGTTACTACAGTAAGCACATTGAGTGGGAACCGAACATTAATATTTTTCAGGTTGTTTTCGCGTGCACCGCAAACTTCTATGTAATTACTCCAACGACGACGTTGGATGGGCATTTCAATTTTTTCTTCTCCCAACAAATATTTGAGCGTAAACGAATTTGAAGTGTCAATACTGCTATTAGATGAGTTGACAGCTGGTCCTTTATAAACAACTTCGCCTCCTTTTCTGCCTGCGTATTTTCCAATATCAATAATATAATCGGCAGCACGCATAATTTCTTCATCGTGCTCTACCACCACTACGGTGTTTCCGAGATCGCGCAATTGCTTTAAAACTCCTATCAGCAAATGGGTATCTCTCGAATGTAACCCAATGCTTGGTTCATCGAGAATATAAAGAGATCCAACCAAACTGCTGCCGAGCGAAGTGGAAAGATTTATACGCTGGCTTTCGCCCCCAGAAAGTGAGTTTGATAAACGGTTAAGCGTTAAATAACCTAATCCAACATCCGTAAGATATTGAATGCGGTTCTGAATTTCGGTGAGCAATCTTTTTGATACTGCAGCATCTTGATCATCGAGCACAAGTGTTTCAAAAAATTCCTTCAATTGTGTTACGGGCAGTAAAACCAAATCGGAAATTGATTTACCGCCGATTTTCACATACGATGCTTCCTTTTTCAGTCTGCTTCCACGACATTCGGGACAGGTAGTCTTGCCTCTATAACGTGCCAGCATTACCCTATACTGAATTTTATACTGGTTGGATTCAAGCATATTAAAAAATGCATTCAGTCCTTCAAAGTACTGGTTACCTGTCCAAAGAAGGTTTCTTTGTTCATCTGACAACTCGTAATATGGTTTATGAACCGGAAAACCGAATTTATCCGCATTGTAAAGCAGTTGTTTTTTCCATTCGCTCATCACTTCGCCTTTCCAGCAAACTATGGCATCTTCATAAACCGAAAGTGATTTGTTGGGCACAACCAGATCTTCGTCAATACCGATAATTTTACCGAAACCTTCGCATACCGGACAGGCACCCAAAGGACTGTTGAAACTGAAAGTATGCACAGTCGGTATTTCAAACTGCATACCGTCGGCTTCGAAACTTTTTGAGAAACTGAGTTTTATCGGGGATTGTTCTGCAGGTAAAATTTCGACCACACAAGCTCCTTTCCCTTCGAAAAATGCAGTTTCTATAGAATCGGTAAGGCGACTGATACCATTGAGAGTATTATCAACAGTAAGTCGATCAACAATCAAAAAAACTTCGTTAGCTGAGAATTCGGGATTTTCCTGTGAAAGAAATTGTTGCAGCCGAATGGGGTTGCCACCTACCATTATACGATTAAAGCCTTGTAAAAGAAGGCTTTGAAGTTCTTCTTTGAGTGTTCGACCATTAGTTGTATAAATTGGTGTCATTATCGTAAACGGTGTTTCAGCAGGAAATTTCATAATAGCTTCAACCACATCCTGCGCTTCGTGTTTTTTTACTATTTCCCCCGAAACAGGAGAATAGGTTTTTCCGATGCGTGCATACAAGAGTTTCAGGTACTCATAAATTTCGGTAGAGGTTCCAACCGTAGAACGCGGATTACGGGTATTTACTTTTTGCTCAATAGCAATGGCAGGAGGTAAATTTTTTATGAAATCAACTTCAGGCTTGCTCATTCGTCCCAAGAACTGTCTGGCGTAAGCCGAAAGACTTTCCACATAACGACGCTGACCTTCGGCATAAAGTGTATCGAATGCAAGCGAAGATTTTCCTGAACCCGAAAGTCCCGTTATTACTACCAGTTTGTTTTGTGGAATTTCCACATCAATATTTTTCAGGTTATGCACCCTGGCTCCTTTTATTATAATATTCCGTTGTAAGCCCATTAAAAGTTTTTATTTCGAATTAGCTGAAAATTAAATATTGAGAATATAAATTGTAAACTATTTAAAACAAGTTTGTTTTCGAACCTGCAAAGATACGATTTATTAAGAAACCACCCGAAAAAAACTATTTGCTAAATTCATCTTAATCAAAAAGCAAAATTGAGATAATAACCGGAATCATTAATTTTTTAATTTAAAACACGAACCCAAATTGCATAAACTTTCATTTTTAAAATTAATTTACCATTCGCCTTTTGTATAATAATACATATACATCGCATAAAGCACTTATTTACCTTGTAAACTGAATAATTTTCGCATATTACTATGGAAATATTTTCAAGGTTCAATATTTTGAATTAATTTTGCACCTCTAATTTATAAATATGCAAAAAATTACATTTAAATCAGAAAACGAAACGAACATTACAACAAAATGAAAAAGAAACGTAACCGACTCCAGATTATTTCCGAGATACTTCGTTCAAGTGTAGTAGGTAGTCAGGAAGAATTATTGAAAGTATTGGCTGAGCGTAACTGCGAAATTACACAGGCTACTCTTTCACGCGACTTAAAACTGCTTAAGGTAGCCAAAACACCACTTGCCAACGGGGCATATAAATACGTTCTTCCATCGTTTAATAAGCCTGTTTTACCTAAAACAGCCGAACATGCTCCGTTTTCGTATGGTGCCGTCTTGAGTATTGACTTTTCAGGTCAACTGGCAGTTGTAAAAACAAAACCCGGATATGCCAGTGCAATTGCATGGGATATCGACAACAATGCAACAGATATTATTCTCGGAACTATTGCAGGTGACGACACAATCTTATTGGTGCCGCGCGAAGGTGTAAGCCGGGAAGAAATTATTCAAATGATGAAAAGTACGTTTTCAGCAGGCGAAAGCTGAGAAACATTAACTTATTAAATATTTAAAGAAATTATTTCAAAAAAAGATGAACAACGATAAAGAAGTTGATGAAATTGCTGTGCTGATTGCCGACGAAAAACATTTAAACTATGTTGATACGATACTGAACACAATAGCTGAAGCAGCAAAAATAAGAGGAACGGGTATTGCGCGCCGCTCTCCCGAGTACATAGCGCAAAAAATTAAAGAAGGTAAAGCGATTATAGCTTTAAAAGATGATGAATTTGCAGGATTCTGTTATATCGAAACCTGGGGAAATAAAAAATTCGTTGCCAATTCGGGCTTAATTGTCGTAGATAAATTCCGAGGATCGGGACTTGCCAGGCGTATTAAGCGAAAAGCTTTCAATCTTTCCCGTCAGCGTTATCCAAATGCGAAGATTTTCGGGTTAACCACCGGTTTGGCTGTCATGAAAATTAACTCCGAACTTGGATACAAACCTGTTACGTTCTCTGAATTGACAGACGATGAGGCTTTTTGGAAAGGCTGCGAAAGTTGCGTTAATTATGATATTTTACAACGCACCAATCGTCGCCATTGCCTTTGCACCGGAATGCTTTATGACCCCGAAAAAGAAGAGAAAAAATCTGAATAAATTTGTAATTCATTATAACTTTTAATTTATCAATACGTAATTATCAATTAATCTCATAAAATTAGCTCAACGAACAAAAAGCAAAAAATGACAACTTTTCAACAAGTAATTGAGAGTCATCAGATTTATAAAATCATAGGTTAGAATTTTAAATCCCGGTTAAGATTTAGTCATTTTCAGTTATAATTTCACTGGCATAATGTCAAATCAAAAAATCACCAAATTTTCGTTTCCCAACTCAAAATTTTGATTCTTGACTCTCGGCTCTTCTTGTCTTTGCTCTATGTTCCTTGTTCTTTGTTCTAAATAAAAATGAAAGAAAAAGTATTATTAGCATTCAGTGGCGGGCTCGACACATCGTTTTGCGCCATGTATCTTGCAAAAGAAAAAGGATACGAAGTTCATACAGCCGTAGCCAATACCGGAGGTTTCAGTGATGAAGATTTAAAGGTGATTGAAGATAAAGCCTACAGGCTTGGAGCAAAATCGCATGTAGCACTCGATATCACCAAAGAATATTACGAAAAAAGCATACGTTACATGGTTTTCGGAAATGTGCTTCGCAATGGCACTTATCCAATATCCGTTAGTTCGGAGCGCATTTTTCAGGCAATAGCTATAATTAATTATGCAAAAGAAATAGGTGCACAATATGTGGCACATGGAAGCACCGGCGCCGGCAACGATCAGGTTCGGTTCGACCTTACGTTTGATGTGCTTGCACCTGAAATTAAAATTCTCACACCTACCCGCGACATGGTACTTACCAGAGAGTATGAAATAAACTATCTGAAAGAACATGGTTATGAGGCCGACTTCAAAAAAATGGAATACTCCATTAATAAAGGTTTATGGGGAACTTCGATAGGTGGAAAAGAAACTTTAAAATCCGATCAAACACTTCCCGAACATGCTTACCCAAGTCAGGTTGAGAAAAACGGAGAGGAAACAGTAACTATCAGCTTTGAAAAAGGAGAAATATGTGCTGTAAATGGAAACAAAAACGATGATAGAATTAAACTTATCAACGACCTTGAAGCCATTGCCTCAAGATACGGAATTGGACGCGATATGCACATAGGCGATACAATTATCGGAATTAAAGGACGAGTAGGCTTCGAAGCTGCTGCACCTATGCTTATTATCAACGCGCACAAAATGCTCGAAAAACATACGCTCACTAAATGGCAACAATACTGGAAAGACCAACTTGGAACTTGGTATGGAATGTTTTTGCACGAAGCTCAATATCTTGAGCCGGTAATGCGCGATATTGAAAAATTTCTCGAAAACTCGCAACAGAATGTTACCGGAACGGTAATCGTAAAACTTCGTCCGTACAGTTATACACTCGTAGGAGTAGATTCGCCTTTCGACCTTATGAAAACTGATTTTGGTGAATATGGCGAAATTAACCGTGCTTGGAGCGCCGACGATGTAAAAGGCTTTACAAAAATTCTGGGAAATCAGATGAAAATTTATTATAACGTTCAAAAACGGAATGGTAAATAAGTAAAATAAAGGAAAATCGGCTGCAGTTTATAATAAAGCAGAAAATTCAAAATGATTTTTTTTGACATTAAATAAAAAAATACCGGCTGCAAAGTGTTAATTTTGCAGTCGGTTTTTTTTGGCATAACACTGAATAATTATAAGTGAAAATGAAAAGTAAAAAAATAATTTGTGTAATTTTTCCGATTATATTTATATTGCTACATTCCTGTAAAACACTTCAGGTTGAAAAACCCGTAGAATCTTACTTGCCGAGCGAACTTGCTCCGGCAGTTTCTGAAATTCCACTGAAAATAGAATTAGATATCAAAAAACTTGAGACATCGATCAATAAAAGCATGACCGGTTTGCTTTTCGAGGGCAAACAACTCAACAATCAGGATTTGGATGTGAAAGTTTGGAAAGCCGGTGATTTTGCTTTTCAAGTTACCGATAATGTAATTGAGTACAAAGTACCACTGAAAATTTGGTCAAAATTTGGATGGACTGTTAACAAATTTGGATTATCAGTGGGCGATAAATACGAAGCAAACGGAACCATTTCGCTCAGTTACAAAACCACTATAAATATTGATAAAAACTGGCATTTGAAATCGAAAACCGTTTCTACCGGTTATCAGTGGATTGAAACACCCCGAATAAATGTTGTCGGGATTAATGTTCCCGTTTCACCCATTGCCAACTATGCACTTTCGCGCTTCGACAAGCTTATTAATGATCAAATTGACGTTGCGTTTAGCAATGCCGCAGATATTAAAAAATACATATCGATGGTTTGGGCAATGGCTCAAACTCCTTTTCAGATAAGCGAGGATTACAATACCTGGGTGAGAATAAGTCCAACGGATGTTTATCTCACTCCTTTTAAATCGGTGGGACAAAAACTGAATTTAGGAGTTTCACTCTATGCGCGCATAGAATCCTTTGTGGGAACAAAACCGACACAACTCAAAACAATACCACTTCCCGAGTTTAAGTATGTTCAACGTCCGCCACAACAGTTTAATATTAATCTGGCTGCAGATGCAACCTTCGAAAAAATATCGGAACTTGCAAAAAAACAGTTACTTAACCGTACTTTTACTGAAGGGAAACATAAAATTACCATAACCGATATAGCTATTTTTGGCAGCGATGGCAGAGCAGTTTTTATGGCTGAAGTTACCGGATCGGTAAAAGGTAAAATTTATTTTAATGGTAATTTAGTTTATGACCCCGATAAAAAAGCCATAACAGTTCAGAATCCGGCTTTCGACCTGAAAACTAAAAATGCACTTTTAAAATCGGCAAACTGGCTTTTACACGGGGTTATTCTGAACAAAATTACACCCTACCTTACCTATCCGGTAAGCGAAGACCTTGAAAGTATGAAAGCCGAGGTTAATAAGATGCTGCAAAATTACGATGTATATCCAGGAGTCAAATTAAAAGGTAATTTAAGTGACTTAAATGTAATTAATCTAAATCTGGTACCGGGAGCTGTCAGGATTGTTGCAAATGCACGCGGCAACCTTAATATTTTGGTTGACGAAATAAGTTTTTAAAGGTTTTTGTAAAAAATAATCCGCAATATTTGTTAAATTAAAAAATTATTTTATTTTTACACCCAATAATTTTTTCATCTACAAACCTTATAAAATCTTTTCATTATGTCAGTAAACAAAGTGATTCTGGTTGGAAACGTAGGCAAAGATCCCGAAGTTCGTTACATTGATAAAGATGTAGCAGTTGCAAATTTTCCGCTTGCCACAAGCGAAAAAGGCTATACACTTCAAAATGGCACTCAAGTACCCGAACGTACTGAATGGCACAACATTGTAGCATGGCGCAGTTTAGCTACTTTAGCCGAAAAATACATTAAAAAAGGAACACAGTTGTATATTGAGGGAAAAATTCAGACACGCTCGTGGGAAAAAGATGGTATCAAACGATACACAACTGAAATTTATGCCGAAAGTATTCAGTTGCTTGGTAAAAAGCCTGAAACAGGAGAAGTGCCTGCCCCAATGGTAGCAGCACCTGTTTCAGACATTCAGGCACCTCCTCCGGGCGAGGACGACTTACCGTTTTAAAATTTTGTTTTGTTAAAATACAGGGCGCTGTTCATAGCTGAAGAGCGCCTTTTGTATTTCAAATCATTAAATAAATTACAGGGCAATCTGAAATTGTGATAATTCCACTTTACGAAGATAGCATACAACGCAATCCTACAATAAATTGGAAGGATATCCCAAAAATCTGAATAAATCGAAAAATCTTTTTTTATCACATTTTGATATGGAGAGAAACACAAAAACAACTAAAACTCTATAAACTTTAAGAACTTTTAAACTTTAAAAATCAATCTTTGTTCTCTTTTCTTTCAATTTTCTCCCCGCAATTACTGCAAAATTTATCAGTTTCTCTCAACTCGTTTAAACAAATCGAACATTATGTTTTTTTGCGGTTTTTATTTTCTCACGACATTTCAACCGTAATAATTTCTGTAGGAACTGCAATAATTGCATACCCAACTATCATTGCAAACGATGAAATAAATTTACCGAGCACCGTTACAGGAACTATATCGCCATAACTTACGGTGGTAATAGTAATTATTGCCCAATAAATGCTCTGCGGAATACTTGTAAAGCCATTTTCGCCACCTTCTACCACATACATCAAAGTTCCGAGAATGATTACAGTTGACAAAACCACCATGAAAAACAAGCTGATTTTGTACAGACTGTGTCTCATAGCCCGTAAAAGACTGATAGATTCTTTGTTAAATCGTGTCAGTTTAAGAATTCGAAGAATACGTAAAAGCCACAATACACGTACTACCAACAAATAATGTGTTCCTGTTAAAATCATACTAAGGAATGTTGGTAATATCGAAAGAAAATCGATAATGCCCCAAAAACTGAAAATATACTTTGCCGGACGTGGACTAACATAAATTCGGGTGAGATACTCTGCTGTAAAAATCAACGTAAATATCCATTCAAGTATATCGAGTATCAAATTGGCAATTCTGCTTTATCCTGGTAAACTGTCAATCATTACCACTATAAAACTCAGCATTATTATCCATAATAAAATTATGTCGAACTGTTTGCCTTTTTTTGTATCACTTTCGAAAATAATGCGGTACAGGGTTTCTTTGTCGGTCATTTTATTTGTTATTTTGAAATTAACATACAACAAAACTATAAATTAGGTTTTAATTCTGCTTCATAAACGGCATTTTTTTACACATAAATGATTATAAGATTTGATTTTACAAGCCCGATTATTTGAAACAATTCGTTTTATTTATTATGACAAATAAAACAAGTTCGTTACAAAATTACCCTAAACTCGTCTTGTAGCTGTATATTTCATTATATTACGAAATGCAAAAAAGATTTTCGGGTGTAGTTGTACCTATGATTACACCACTGAATGCTGATTTAACCGTTGATGTAGTTGCAGTAGAACGTATAATGCACCTTTTTGCCCAAAACAATATCCATCCGTTGGTGTTGGGAACAACAGGCGAATCGAGTTCTATTGGCGAGAAGGAAAGTTACCGTTTGGTGGATGCGGCAGTTAAAGCAAAAGCAACAGGACAAATTGTTTACGCCGGTTTGGTTGGTAATCAGGTGCAATCGCTTATCGAAAGAGGAAATAAATATATTGGGATGGGAGCTGATTGTGTGGTAGCTACTTTACCTTCGTATTACACGCTTACACCATCGCAAATGGCTTTGTTTTATACAACTTTAGCCGATAAAATTAACGGTGCTGTAATGATGTATAACATAAAAGCCACCACGCAAATGTCGATACCGCTTGATGTTGTTGCCGAATTAAGTCAGCATCCGAATATTTGGGGATTGAAAGATTCGGAGCGTGATGCTGAGCGCATGAAAGAATGCATCGAAACCTATAAAAATCGCACTGATTTTTCATATTTCTGTGGTTGGGGAGCACAAAGTTTTGGCAGTTTACAGTTAGGCGCCGATGGCATAGTACCAAGCACAGGCAATCTAGTGCCTGAAATGTACGGGAAATTATGGGACGCTGCAATAAATGCTGATTGGAAACAATGTAAAAAGTGGCAGGAAGAAACTGATAAAATTGCAACGCTTTATCAGCAAGACCGAACATTGGGAGAATCGCTCGCAAAACTAAAAGCTTTGATGAGCCAAAAAGGTATTTGTGGAAAAACCATGATGCCACCGCTGACGGAGTAAACCTCTCCTAAGCCTCTTTAAGCTATCCCGTTTGCGGGAAGAAAGGACACATCGCACAAACAATATTCATAAGTAACTTTGTTAACTTACAATGGGTCGTTATAAAACTCACTATTATGCTCTTTATAATTACTTAAATGTAAAATATCGAAAATTGATATTTTTAGCGTCTTAACTATCACGCAAAGGCGCTAAGACGCAAACTCATGTTTCAAAAGTCTGAAAATAAATATTATAGTTAAAAGACACAAAAAGATAACTCTTGAGTTTTCTTGGCGACTTTGCGTCTTTGCGTGAAATTAAATATTTTTATAACGAACTATTATAACTTAATAAACCAACTTTTTGAACTCTGTAAACTTTATAAACTTCATGAACTAAAGAGCAAATGACACACTCAATTCACTGGATTGATATATCAATCGTAATTATTTCCGTCCTTTTTACCATCGGATCCGGCGTTTATTTCGCCCGCCGGCAAAAAAGTTCAACGCATTACTTTGCCGGCAGCGGGAATATTCCTGCATGGGCAATTGGCATTTCCATTTTTGCTACGCTTATAAGCAGTGTAACTTTTTTAGCTTATCCCGCTGCGGCATATAAATCAAACTGGATTTTGTTAGTGCAGGGGTTAATGGTACCGGTGGTTTTACTCGGATTGATTTGGGTGATAGTTCCTTTATTCCGTAAAGTAATAAAACTTAGCACGTATGAATATTTCGAGCGGCGTTTCGGACTTTTTGCCCGAATGTACACTTCGGTTGCATTTATTCTTACGCATTTCTCTAAAATGGGAACTGTGCTTTATTTGGTAAGTTTGGCGTTAGCAAGTCTTTCAGGAATTCCGGTGGTTTGGTTCATTGTTTTCTTAGGATTAGCCATTATTATACTTACGTTGCTTGGTGGTATAGAGGCAGTAATCTGGATGGATGTGATACAAGGACTATTGCTTATTGGAGGCGGTTTGCTTTGTGTGGGAATACTGCTTTTCCGTCCCGAAGGCGGAGCCGGTTTCATGATAAGCGAAGCAATTACGATGAAAAAAATAGACTTCGGTCCCTATAACTTTAGTTTGACTGAATTGACTTTCTGGGTAATGGTGATAAACGGTGCTTTTTACGCATTGCAAAAATATGGAACAGACCAAACCATTGTACAGCGGTATCTTACTGCAAAAAACGACAAGGCAGCTAAAAAAGCAGCATATATCGGTGTTTTGATGAGCGTGCCAGTTTGGACGATGTTTATGTTTATTGGAGCGCTCTTGTATGTTTTTTATAATTCAGGTACTGCCGTGCTCCCTGAGGGCATGAAAGCCGATCAGGTATTTCCGTATTTTATCGGAACCCAATTGCCTGTAGGTGCAGTTGGATTGGTGCTTGCAGCGCTTGTGGCAGCCGCGGTTTCGAGTCTCGACTCGGATATGAATTGCCTTGCAGCTATTGGTGTAGCCGATTTTTATCAACGATTTAGGAAAAATACTACTGATAAACAAAAACTGAGTATGGGACGATGGTTGGTTTTTGCTTCGGGTGCGGCCATGACAATTGTAGCATTGCTTTATGCAGTCTGGGATGGCGAAGGCATATTGGGTGTGGTTTTCGAGTTGTATGCCATTTTCTCAGCCGGTATTGTAGGGATTTTTCTTTTAGGGTTATTTTCTTCAAGGGCAAATCGCAAAGGGCTGAATGTTGGCATTGGTGTTTGCATCGCGTTTACTGCTTATGCCGTGCTCACTACTACTAAAATTAATGATAACTTAATACTTGATATGGGAAACTACAATTTTCCTCATCATAAATTGATGCTTGGAGTGTATAGTCATCTCATTGTATTGGTTGTAGGTTATGTTGCAAGTTTGTTTTTCAAATCGGAACGAGCCAACAAAGAACTTACGATTTACGGATATTTTTCAAAAAAATGAAATAAAAAAACAATTTCCTTTAATAAAATAAGAATGAATAACATTACGCTTTTACAACCACAAAGAATTGTTTTTGGAGAGAAGTCAATCGAAAAACTTATATATGATTCGGTAGTTGCAGCTTCAAATAAAATTCTATTATTGATTGCCGAACCGGTATTAAACATATTTCAAAGCATTATTTCTGATTTAAAAAATTCGGGTAAAGGTTTGTTGGTAATTCCTTATACGTTTCCTGGCGAGCCTACTTTCAATCAATTCGATATATTATTGGCACAATCCGAAGCTTTTAATCCTGATTGTGTGATTGGAGTTGGCGGAGGAAGCGTCCTCGATGTGGCAAAACTTCTTGCAGCTATGACTGGTAATAAACAGCATTATTCCGAAGTTGTAGGCGTAAATTTACTGCAAAAAAGAATGAAAAATCTGATTTGTATTCCCACTACTTCAGGTACGGGTAGCGAAGTTTCACCCATTGCAATATTGCTGAATGAAGCTACACAAACAAAAAGTGGAATTGTAAGTCCTGCTTTGTTAGCCGATGCTGCCTATATCGATCCTGTGATGATTGTGGGTTTGCCTCCGAAATTAACTGCAGAAACAGGCATGGATGCCCTTTGTCATTGCATCGAAGCATATACTAACAAATTTTCGCACCCAACGGTTGATGTTTATGCGCTAAAAGGGATAGAACTTATTGCTAAAAATCTACTGAAAGCTTATGATAATGGTTCGGATATCGATGCTCGTTCAGCAATGGCGCTTGGCGCTATGTATGGCGGTTTAGTTTTAGGTCCGGTAAACACACATGGGGTACATTGTTTGTCGTATGGGTTGGGAGGAAAATTTTATATTTCGCACGGATTGGCAAATGCGGTTTTGTTGCCGGCTGTTATGCGTTATAATGTGGAAACTTTACCTGAAAAACATGCTGAAATTGCTATTGCCATGGGTGTTGAACCCCAAGAAACGATTTATGAAACAGCATTGGCAGGAATTAAATTTATTGAAGATTTATCAAAAAAAATGTATATTCCATCAAATTTGCTGGAACTCGGAATAGCTGAAAAGGATTTACCCGAATTAGCGCAAATAGCCATGAATACAACTCGTTTGCTTAATAATTGTCCGCGACCAATAAGCAAAGAAGATGCTATTGGGATTTATAGGACGTTATTGCCCCCAACCCCTAAAGGGGTGTAAGAAATCTTATTATTAATAGAGAAAAAATATTTTAAAAATGAGTAACACAATTCAAAATAATACAAATCAAAAACCCCCATTAGGGGGCAAGGGGGTCATCGCCATTACAATGGGCGATCCTGCGGGTATTGGAGCCGAAATTTGTATCAAAGCATTACTAAACAAAAATGTTTACGAACGATGTAACCCGATTGTTGTAGGCGATGCGGGTGTTATGCAGCAAGCTTCCGATTTGTTGAATTCGGGAATAAAAATTAATGCTGTTAGCTCGGTAAAAGAAGCAAAATTTGAGTTCGGAACGGTTGATGTTTACGATTTAAAGAATGTGAACCTTAACGAACTGCAACCCGGGGTAGTTTCTGCAATGGCAGGCAATGCCGCTTTCGAAGCGGTAAAAACTGTTATTGAACTTGCCATGGCAAAAGAAGTTGATGCTACAGTTACTGCACCTATCAACAAGGAATCTATTCATAAAGCGGGTCATCATTTTTCCGGTCATACTGAAATTTATGCACATTATACTAACACATCGAAATATGCCATGTTGCTTGCCGATGAAAACTTGCGGGTAATACATGCCTCAACGCATGTTTCGCTGCGTCGAGCTTGTGATCTTTGCAAAAAAGAACGTGTTTTGGAAGTAATTTCGCTGCTCGATAATGCTTGCAAACAATTTGGAATACCGCAACCACGCATTGCAGTTGCAGGTTTAAATCCGCATGCCGGCGAAAATGGTTTATTTGGCGATGAGGAAATTAACGAAATTATTCCTGCCATTTCCGAAGCAAAAAGCAAAGGTTTTACGGTAGAAGGTCCTGTTCCGCCCGACACCATGTTTGTAAAAGCAGTGCAGGGAAAATATGATGGTTGTGTGGCAATGTATCACGATCAGGGTCATATTCCTTTTAAACTCGAAGGCTTTCAGTGGGATAACGAAAAGCAAACCATGAAAAGCGTAAAAGGCGTAAACATAACGCTTGGCTTACCCATAATTCGCACTTCAGTTGATCATGGAACAGCGTTCGAAATTGCCGGAAAAGGAATTGCCTCAGCCGATGCCATGATGGTGGCGATCGATTATGCAATATTGATGGCAAAAAATCGTAATGGCTAATAACAACAAAAAATTCAAATGTATAACAAATCTTCTAAAAGAGATTTTTTTAAATCTATCGTACTCGCCGACGACATAACGGGTGCAGCCGAAATTGCCGGTGTATGCTTACGCTATGGACTTAAAGTTTCATTTGGTATTAATAAATTGCCCGACGAAACTGAAGTAAGAATTATTGCAACGGACAGTCGTTCGTTGAATGAGGAAGATGCTTTCAGGGTTCATCGTGAACTTGCTTTGAAAATTAAAAATCTGACTGAACCATTTTTTATTTTTAAAAAATGTGATTCTGTATTGCGTGGTTATGTTTTAACCGAAATGTATGCTTTAACAGCAGTTTTGGGCAAAAAATCTGTTTTGTTACAGCCTTCAAATCCGGCTGCTGCGAGATGTATTAAAAACGGTGTTTATTATATTGGCGATGTGCAACTTCATAAAACAGATTTTGCAACAGATCCTGAATTTCCTGCTTTTACATCTTCTGTGCAGGAACTATTAATGCATCGAGCCGGTAAAACTTTACAATCAAAATTTCCAGAAATCCTGATTTCTGATTGTGCTTCGATGGATGAATTGGCAAACATTGCTTCAACTTATAAGGATGAATTGTTACCATGTGGCAGTGCGGCTTTTTTCGAACAAATTTTAATTAATAAATTTGGATTGAAATCACAGGAAGGAATCGAAAATAAGCCTTTTTTTGATAGCAATTTTTTGTTTATTTCAGGTAGTACACATCCTTCAGGCATTGATTTTCGCACATGGATAATAAACAAAAATTGTCCGATTTCAGCCATTCCACACGATTTATTTACTGAAAAATCGGATAAAAACGACTTTGAAGAATATTGCTCTTATCTGATAACTCAATACCGGCAAAATGAAAAAAAAATGATTGTTTATGTTGATTATCAGCAAAAAAATCAGGTTTTAGATCCTTTAAAAGTTAAAAATATAATTTCTGAAATTGCCGATGTTTTACTCGATAAATTAGATGTTCGCTATGTTTTTATCGATGGAGGAGCAACTGCTTATGATATTTTTGTAAAACTTGGAATGCGAAATTTTGAGCCAAAAATGGAATTAACGCCTGGTGTAGTTTTGCTTAAGTCACTCGATAGAGAAAATTTTGACGTAATTATTAAACCCGGAAGTTACAACTGGCCAAAGGAATGTTTTTTGATATAATTAAGAACAAGTTTTTTAAGATTATTCGAACTGATTTTCTGTTTTTTTCATGTATTTTCATACACTTTTTTGTACAATTATTCAACTCAATCTGACCTTACCAGTAAAACATTTATCTTTGAGATAGTATTTTTTCTTTCCAATTCTTTGGTTTAATAAATTCATTTAGTATGAAAAAGATTGTGTTTAATTTCTTTATTATCATTTTTTTATTCGTATGTTTTGCAGTTCAGTCAAATGCTCAAAATCCTGTAGCGGAACAAACTGCACTCAAAATTGCCAATCGAATTCTAAAATCCACTACTTATACTT
>CAYNGF010000040.1:5346-29077 GCA_964396515.1 uncultured Paludibacter sp. | reverse complement strand
TTTTTTTATCTTTTTTTGTCTGAAAAATATTTCACTTTATGCAAGGGTGCGGGGACCGGTTCTTCAAGGGGCGACTCTTTCATTTTGCCGCAAGGAACCCGATCAGTATTCCGGCCGCCAGCCCGGCCAGCCCCGGGGCCAGCCACCCGGTTCCGCCCCCGCTGCCGCCTGTCGTCTTCAGGGTCAGGTAGACGGGGCGCTCGATGGTGCGGACGCTGCCGTCCTGCTTTGGGATGTCGATGGCAACCTGCACCCGCCATTTCCCGGGCTCAATCTCGACCGCCTCGACGATGCGGCCGGTGTCTTTCCCGTCGATCAGGGCGCGGTACTCCCATGACATAGAGAGCGTGGCCCGGAGTGCGTCGCGCTCCGCCTGAGTGAGGCTACTGTAATCGGCCATGAGCGGCGCATAGACGGCCGTGGTGAGGCACAGTATGGCTATGGCGTACCTTTTCATATCCACCGCCCGCCGGCCCTACAATCGGCCAAAGACTCATATCGGTGCAGGCCCTTTTTCTCGAGCGCCCAGACCGCCCCGGTGCTGTCCATGCAGGCGTAATGCGCCCGGGCCATCCATCGGGGGCCGTCCGGAATCCAGACCCATACCCTGCCCCCTCTGGCCCGGCTCAGGTAAAAGGCCGCGTCAAGGCAGTTCCCGCGCATCCCCATGCCGGCAAAAACGGTTGGGAGGGCGGTCCAGCATGGCCACTTCCCGAGGACCCCGGGGCCGTCGTAAAGCCCGTCGAACCGGTACGTCATTGGGACCGGTTTCTGCCGGCTGGCCTTCATTCCGGACCGGGCCGCCTTCCATGCCTTGACCAGCTTCCCGGTCAGGGCCAGCCGCGCCAGCCAGTACCCGTTCGCCGTCACGTTGAAAAACGGCATCGCCGTGCATCTGTAAATCCACGCAAGGATCACCCTGCCCGTCATCGTTTTTCCTCCAGCTCTCTCTGCATCCGCTCGATCTCTTCGACCGAGAGCGTTCCCTTCGTGTCGGCCTTCGGTCCGGGGCCGACTGTGCCGCCCGTGATGACGGGCCGGGGCCGGGTGAGCAGCGCCCAGACCGCTATCGCGGCCGCCGCGATCCATCCGATAATCTCACGCATTTTCATCCATCACCTCGAAGTCCCGGGCGAAAGTCCCTGCCCTGACCACCTTCATCTCTCCCTGTCGCTCGAGTACGATGACGCCCTCGTCTTCCGCCCGGAAAATCCAAGGGCACCCGAAAGCGTCAACGTACACTCTGCCGTGTCGAGGGTCGCTCATTCCGTGCCCGCCTTAAACCTGGCTAAGATGCCGGCGTACCCGATGCTGGCCGCGGCAAGGACCTGCATGCCCTTCGCCACGGCTTCGTGTTCCAGCCCGGCCAGGCCGATTGCTCCGCCGGCCGAGAGCACCAGCAGGGCGAGCGTCGATGGGAGGGCCGGGAGCTTCGCCTTCAAGACTTCGACCAAGCCGACGACCGCGAAAGCGGCCCCTGTGACCTCTATCCCGAAGTAGGCAGCAATCCCGATCTGGCTGGCACTGGCCGCCGTGACGGTGATGGCCTTCATCACGTTCCCGGCCGTGGCCGGGGCCGGCTGCCCGGGGGCCGGCGTCCCTGTCTGTGCTTCGTTCGTCATGCGATGCTTCCCTCCATCAGCGGGGTCGGGTCCGCGATCCGCCAGTCGGCCGGGTTCGCGCTGCCCTGCCAGTAGTCAAAATGCAGGTGGGGGCCGGTGCTGGCCCCGGTCGTCCCGAGGACGCCGATTTTCTGCCCGGCCGCAACCGCCTGCCCGATCTCGACGCAGTTGCTGTCGAGGTGCAGGTAGCGGGTGTAGAAGATTTCCCCGTTGGCTTCGTGCCGCAGGATGACCATTTTCCCGCATGGGTCGCCCTGCCAGTTCCCGGGGATGAAGTCGTCGTCATCCGTGATGACGATGCCCGGGGCCGCCGCCATGACCGGGACGCCCGCCTGCGGCATCCCGATGGCCGGGGCGAGGTCGAGCCCGCCGTGGTACTGCCCGAGGGCGCCAGTGATCGGGTCCTTCCTGTAGCCGAATCCGCTGGTGATCCGGCCGGGTTTCTCCAAAGGCCAAAGAAGTTTCATTCATCATGCTCCATTCCGGGGCCGTGCCCCTTTCATTTCTCAAACTGGCTGCCGGGTGCTTTCGGCATCCGGCCCGGTACCGTGGTTCCGCTCGTGCCGGCCGCGTAAATCAGGACCGCAGCCCCTGCGAGGATCGCCGCAATGAGGATTTGCTTGAACACGTCCCAAAACCGGTTCGACATCGTGGCCTTGAGTGTGTTCACGGCATCGACCGCGCAGACCGCCTTCGCGTCGGCCAGCTCGACCCGCCTGCCAAGCCCGGACATATCGGCCTCGATCCTGTCGAACCGTCCCTCAAGTTCCTTCCGGGCAGAGTCGTGGATGATATTGCATGTCTTTTCCATCCTGTAAAGCTCAGCCTGTGCCCCGAGCTTCGCCTGGATGTCGGCCATAACGTCGAGTAGGTGCTTCATGGTTGTTTCGATTGCGGTCAGTCGTTCGTCGTGCGAGTGTTGCATCAGCCGCCCCCCTCGAGTGCTTTGATCCGGGCCGCGAGCCCGGATATTTGCTCCTGCTGCTGCTGTATTGACCGTACCAATATAGCAATGAGTTCGGTGTACCCGATCCCTAAAGTATCGCCATTCGCATTCACCGACGTATCGACAAAAGCCGCAACGTCCTCGCCTGCTGCGTCAAGGGCAGCCTTGAACTCTTGCGCTATGAGGCCGGTATGCCAACGGGTCCGCTTCTTTGTCCCTGCAGCATGGGCCTCGGTATCAATGACACGTTCAAAGGCTGTCGGCCGGCCCTTGTCGTCGAACGCTATCGGCTTCATCTCGATGGTGTAGTCGTCGCGTGGGTTCCACCGGTACCGCCGTGGCCGCATGGCAAGGAGCAGGGTGAGGCCGAGGCTGTCCGGGAGGTCTTCAATATCGGCTTTGTCTCTGGCATCCGACCGGGTCCCGTAGTAGTATGCCCATGCCTGTTGAGCGGCCCCGCCTATGGCAATCGTGTTTTCAGCGTAGCTCGTCACGTCGTTCCCGATCGTGGTGGCGAAATTGTGCGTAATCGCCGATTTCGTTCCAATGGCCCAGGACATACTGGCCAATACGCTGTTCCCCATGCCGATCGACCATGACCCTGGGAACCAATTATGCCCGCCCGAAAACATCGCGCCGCCTCGGGCCATGAAAGCCGGGGCAACTACGGTTTGCCCGAAAACGTGCTTGCTTGTTCTTTCGGTAAAATGCTGGTTTGCGAAAGTATCACGGAGCGAATATGTCCCGTATCCAGCCCATACTGTAAAGTCGTACCACCTGACAGTAAAACCGGACGCCGCGCCGCTCACGGTTTCGCAAAGCCAGAGCTGCGAGCAAGTGCATGCTCCGGTCGCCGCGCTTGTCTTTGTTGTCGCCGTCCCTGTTGTCCTGTCCTTTATTGTCAAAAATCTTGTGTTGGCAATTATAGAGCCGGACCCGCTGTTATTCATTCCTGACGAAATTTGATACCATTCGCCAGGCGTTATTGTTACCGATGTATACGATATCCCTATATATAGACGAGCTCGCGGCGTCCCGCTCGGGTTTTCGAGCATGACATAGTGTTCAACACCGCCGACGATCCACGATATAAGCCTGATCCAAGCGCCTGTTGGTATTGCTTGATCGACCTTGACCCATAGGCATAGGACAATGCCGTCGTAACACGAAAATACGTCGAGGTCTCGCATCGGCGAAAATTTCGACACGTATGTCGTTCCGGCCGGCATATCTATACGCCCAGCATGTGCGTCCATTGTCGGTTGTCCAGACGGGTAGACGGCATCAGCGTATCCGTACGGTTCGTTAATAATCGGTGCGCTGCTGCCCCTTTGGTTAGGGAACCAGCACGACGCGCCGTACGTAATAGCCCGATTGTATCGCGCAACACACCAATATCTATCGAGGCTTTCGTGTTCCGCTACGTGGTAATCAAATGGCCCATCCTGATATGTCTTGTTTCGTAGCACATTACAGCAATATGTCTCGCGCACGTTCTCTCGCAACGTCGAACCGTCGCGGAAATTATTCAGCACGCCTTTCACTTCAGGCAGGTACACTTCGTCGGCGCCGATCTTCGCGACCTGCGTCCATACGCCGGACAACCATTTTTCTATATATAGTCCTGTTTCATCCATGCGGGCCCGCTTGTCGCCGTCAACCCTGGCCATGTATCCATGTTCGTTGTCGATGACGAGCGATTCCTTGATCTTTGCGAGGATGACGTTCAGCACCCCGGCTTCGATGTTTGCGGCCTTGATTGCAGCCGCAGCGATTGTGCCGTCGCCAACCGGTGTCGCCGTCGCTGCCGCCGTCGCTGACCAGTCACCCGTGCCGGCCGTCGTGACGACGCGCACCCTGTAGTACAGCGTCTTCGCAACAACCGTGCCAGGGTCCGTTCCGGCCGGGAGCGGAATATTCGAGTGAACGAAAAGACCGGTCGGGCTGTCCGTGTCGCCACCGACCGCCCCCTTCCAGTCCACCCCGTCAACCCGCAGCTCGTACCACGGACCTCCTGTCGCTTCCGCTACCTGAGCTTCAAACCTGATGCGCCCCTGTTGCGCTCTGGTCGTCGTCGCCCGGACCGTGATGAACCGCAGGCCGCCTTCGACAGAAACGGCCGGGACTTCCGGGGCCGTCGTGCCGCCGCCGGCATTAAACCCGTCCACGATGTCGCTGCCGGTCAGGGCGTTCCCGAGCTGTTCCTCGATGGCGACCGTTGCGTCCCCGGGGTATGGGGTGATGTCGATGATCGGGGTCACGGTCTGCAAGCTCCGGGCAATCGCTGTCACAATCCGACGGGCTGTATCGGTCGAGTCTTGTATCTCGATGATGTCGGCAACGAACGTCTTGTTCCCGCTCTTGACTGTGACGGTCTGGCCGACCGTGACGGCTTCGGTGTCATTGCACTCGATTTCACAGATGTAGGCGTCGCCGTGCATCCGCCGGCCGTGGATAGAGACGAACCGCTCCGCCGGGGTCAGCTCAGAAACGATATCCAGTGCCAGTGATTCCGTCGTCTTCCCCCCGAGCCCTTCGGCCCGGGCGACGACCAGCGCCCGGCGCAGCCTGCAGGTTCCCCGAATGGCGAAGTAGACGAGCATCCCGTCCTCCGCTCCGCTGTTGTGAAATACCACGGTTGCTTGCTGGCTCCCGAGCGTTTCGACTTCCTTGTGGACCCCGCCGGTCATGCTGACGACCGTATAGCAGTTCTTCGCATAGACAAGTTGCGGCTTCAGGTTGCGCTGCCGCTCGATGTTCTTCAGGACGTATTCATATGCGGATGCGTTGTACTGCTGCACGATTTCGTCGGCCAGCTCGTATTCTTCCGGGTAGTACCGATTCGGCTGGATGACGACGCCGAGCGGTTTGTTGTCGCTGTCATAGGGCAGCCGTTCGACGTAGCATGGCCAGTTCGTCTTCGTTTCCTGCGTGTAATAGCTGACCTCGAGCGTCCCGGCAATCATGTCCGGCCGGGTGATGTTGATGCCGGAGCAGTTCGCGTCGTCCAGCGTGGCGGTCGGGTTCCCGGCTCCGTAAAGGTCCCGGGTATTCAGCCAGCCGTACCCGTTGATCCACCAAAGCAGCCCGTACTCGTACATGATCTTGCTGATAGCGTCGTATCGGGTTGTTTCCGCCGAGAAGTAGACCGCCGGCACCACCCGGGCGTCTGTGAACCCACGGTAAACCCCGGTGAACCCGCCGACCGTGAGCAGATTGTCCACGATGACGTCGATCCGCTGCCCTTCTCTGATGAACTCGGTCCCGAGCGGCACCTTCAGGTATTCGCCCATGTCGATGGCTTCCACCGAGTAGTCGCCCGCTCCGTCGCTCATGATGGTCCGGGGCCGCTTGATCCGCCCGGTCAGGATACCGTAGAACTTGTTCGGCCCGAGTGCGTTGTCGTCTTTGTAGATATAGCAGTTGTCGTCGTAAATCGTGTTGAAGTATGTCGGGGTAATTGTGATCTGTCCGGCCGTCTGGTGGATCGTCGTATGGCTCACAATCGTTGCCACCGTTTCGCCGTTCACCGTGTCCCAAAGCCTGATGCGTCTTCCAGCCAGCATGCCCGCCGGATAGGTGACGTCACGGCTCCTGACCTCGACTTGCGTGACAATGCCGTTTTCGACCTGCTCGAAGTTGTAAAGGTCATACCATGCCTCAAGCCCGGCTTCAGCGATCATGACCTTGATCTGGCTGGACTGCGGGATATCAAGCTGTTCGATGATGTCGGTCCCGGCCGCCCGGATGCCGATGGTCGCCGTTCCGTCCGCGTGGCTGTATTCGTTCGTCCCGGCCCGGGTCGCAATCTCCACCCGGTTCACGAACTCCGTGGCGTCAAGGTCGCTTCCTGCCGTCCTGTGGACATCTACGCTGTCTTCCTCGACCAGCCCGAGCCAGACCCGGTCAAAGTAGATGTACCAGTCCGCGTCCGCGAGGGCGTCGCTGTTCCCGGTGATGGGGAGATTGAGTATTTGCCAGTCTGTGCCGGTCCCTGTCGGGTCGTGCCGGAACTTGACGACGCCCCCTTTCATCTGGTCCGCGTCGTATTCGGTCCCGTTCGTCGGCCCCATCTTGATGCGGTCGGTCCAGCCGTTCACAACCTGTTCATAGTTGTAGAAATGTACGTTTATGACCGACCCGCTCGGCAGCCGGAAAGTGACGTTCAGGTTGTCCTTCACGCAATCCCCCTGTAACCGGCCCGCTTCAGGGCCTGCACGATTGTTTTCTCCAGATTGCTCTCCGCGATGACGCTGCCCTCGATGTTGAACTGGAGGACGAGGGGTTGCTGCTGTGCCGCCGCCGTCCGCCTGCCGCTCCGTGGGATGACCCCGCCGTCGCCCGCCGTCGTCGGTTTCGTCGGGGCCGTGAACGTCTCCCCGTTTGCCTTGTAAAGTTCGGTGAGCTGCTTGACGATGTATTCCCAGCTCACCACCCCTGCGTTCATCGCCCCGGGGTTTTTCTGGTAGTACGTGAGCGTGGCGAGCAAACTGTCCCGCCTGCTCTTTTCCTCATCCGTCCATACCACCGTTTCGTTCGCTGCCCCGGCCAGTTGCAGCAGGGCGGTGATGTCGCCCCCGGTCTTCAGCACCGCGTCAATGATGCCCTTGTCCCCGGCTTCAATCGCCGTCTTCAGCTTGTTCAGGGCTTCCAGTTGCGGCTCGTAGGAAGCGGCCAGCTTCGCCAGAGCATCGTCGCGGAGCTGGTTGTACTGGTCGATCTGGTCTATGTATTGCTGCATGCCGATCAGCCCAAGCTCGTAAAGCCGCTTCGAGCTGTCCACCTGAGCGTTGTACAGGTCGCGGACCTTGTTTTTCTGCCGCTCGTATTCCTTGCTCAATGCTTCGCTTGCTGCCTTTACGAAAGCCAGTGCTTCCGCCGAGCTTGCTGCCGCGTCTTGCTGGTCAAACGTTACCTTTTCCAATTCCTTGATGCGGTACTTGAAGCTGACGAACGGTATGGCGTCAATCGCGCTGAAAATGGCGTTGAATACCTTGATGATACCGTTCGCAACCGGGCGGATAACGTAGTTGTAGAGGGACAGGAACGCCGTCGCGATGACCTTGATTGCGATGGAGAGCATTTTGAATATGGGGTCCAGCAGGACGATGACCTGAAGGATCGCGGCCAGAGCAATCGCCAGCGGGTCCAGCGAGGCCAGAATCGGCCCGAGGATGTCGGTCAGGATCGGGTCAAGAATGGCTACGATCTTCCCGGCCGTTTCCGTCACAAAGTTCATGGCCTTCGCAAAGGATTCCGACTGCATGGCCGCGTTGAAAAGGGCGTTCGTGAAGACGCTAATCGGGTCCTGCCCGCTCGCCAGCTTCCCAACGTCCGTCCCATTCGCGCCTTCCGCGTAGTTCGGCACCAGTGCGTCCTTCGCGTCCTCAAGTTCCTTCCGGGCCTTTTCCAGAATTGCCTTCGGGAATGCCGGGATGGACTCCGCCAGCCGGATCATTCCCTCCATGTCCTTTATCTTGTCAGTCATGGGCTTCATGTCTGTCTTTGCCTTCTGAATCCCGGCCAGCATCTTCAGCAAGGCTGAGAGGGCCGGTGTCCCGGCATTGACATCTTGTGCGATGGACTGCATGATCCCGCCAAGGTCGGCTCCTGAAGAAATGGCGTCCTGCAATGCCTTGATCTTCGCCGCGTTCCCATCAAAGGCCGCCGTCATGGTTGCGTTCAGCCCTTCCATGTCGCGAATGGCCGGGTTCAAGGAATTGCTGTTCACGTCGTTAAAGAACTGGCTGACCGCCGTGTCCGCCCGGTTGGCAGCGTCCGCCAGCGCCCGGGCTTCGCGCACCGCATTCACCCACATTTGGTACCACTCCCGGACCTTGTCTGCGTCGTATGCTTCCACTGCTGGTTTTTTCTTATTCATCAAGTCCTGATAGATTTTAATTGCTGTGTCTATTACTGCGTTAGCGGCGTTTATCCCTATAGCTGATAGCCTCATTTCTACCGTAACAACCTTTGCATCCGGGAAAAGACGTTTGATTGTCTTGTTTACTTGGTCCATTGATTCAAAATGCGGTATAGCTTTTATTTTCACTATCTGCTCTTGCGTCGCCCCCATAAACTTTGCTGCGTCCTCGAGCTCGTCGCCGTTTTTCATCATGTCGTTTATCCGGTCAAGTTTATAATTGTCGCCAAATATTTCCTGACTCACAACGTACCATTCCCTGAGCTTCCTACTCGAGATCCCGAGTTCTTGCGCCACACCTGAAAAAAACATCCTGACGCTTTGCGTAAGTCTGTGCGCATCGCTGGCAAATTTCTTCGCGCTGTTGGCAAAATAGTCCACCGCTTCAACGCTCTTGTTCCCAAGGTCTTCGAGGATGTTGTTGATCCGTTCCTTGTTTACATTCCACCTGACGCTTGCGAGCTTGCTGGCCTGTTCCGCTGCCCCGGCGAACTTCTTCCCGAGCAGGTCCGCTGCTTCTCCTGCTTTCATCTGCTCAGGGGTTAGCTGCTTGATCTGCGGAATTATGCGCGATAGCCGCTGATCTATCCCTTCGTAAGTCAATCCGATTTTCCCAGCAAGCCCAGCGAAGTCTTCCCCTGTCGCTGCAGCCATGTTATTCGCCGCGTTTATAATCGTCTTAACCTGCTCGATGGTCCTTCCCTGATTCAGCAGTTGCGCCGTCGTCGCTTGTACGACGTCGTCGGCGACACCCATCTGCATTTGTATCGTCTTGGAAAGGTCTTCCATTTCCGTTTTATACGACGCCGCCTTATACCCTGCGCTCTCCAGCGCGTACCCGAGCCGGAAACTTGCTTGTTCGCCTTCGAATGCTTCTCCGAGAAATGCCTGGATGCCCTGAGCCGCCATCTGGACTGACTGCGCCATAAAGTATATTTTCTGAGACCCGGCCGCCATCGTGTCGAACAGGCCGCCGGCCTGCTTGCCTGCTCCGGCTGCCGCTTCCCCGAGGCCCTTGAGCGTGGCGACAGCTTCGCCGATTTCCGCCTTGACCCGGATTATCAGTTCTTCGGCAAACTCACTCATCTGCCTGCCCCCTCGTCACGGCTTCGGCCGCTTCGTTTCTTCGTAGTACCGGTCGGTTTCGATGAACACCTTGAGGGCGTCAACTATCTCCGCCGGCTGTTCCGCCCATCCGCCCGCGAAAGGCAGGCTATCGAACAGGCAATAGTCCATGTAAACGTCAAGCGCCGATTGGAAGGTTTCATCTGAGAGGTATCCAGGGATTTCCCCGGCTTCAATGATTTCCCTGCCAACCGGCACCAGACTTTTCTCTTTGCCTTTCCGGGGCGGCTTGATGCGGCCAATCCGGATCAGCCACAGGCCGACAGTTAGTTTTTTTTTGCGTCGTCGGTCAGCCCGTTCACGGCCCGCTGAAGTTCCTTGCTGATGTCCTCAACGAGCCCAGAGAGCGTGGCCGGGCCAGCGAGCAGTTCGTCTGCCGTCCTGATGGGCTTCGCGTTGTTCCCTTCCGGGTCGGTGGTTTCGAGGTTGTCGATGCCGGTCACCAGACGCTTCACGAACGCCCCGGTGTCCAGCTCGTACTCCATTTCGCCGCCCTTCGCATTGCCGTCCGCCCCGAACTGAAAGACGAGCTTGGGCTTCGACATCAGGGCCTTCCGGTCCTCCAGCGTCGGGGTCTTGTAGTGGACCACGATCTGTTCGTCGGTCGGGAGCTTGTCATTGCCTTCCCATTTCGGTACGTACTTGGTTTTTCTGTCAAACGCGATTCTCATGGCTGTTCCTTCATGTCCTTTTTCAAACCTGGCCTACGGCTCAGGCGTTTTCAACGTCGTAGAATACCGGGTCGTCGCCGATGCAGGAGAAGCCAGACGACCACGCCTGCCGCTCTCCGCTCTTTGCGCCCATCTTGTAGCCCTCCAGCTCGATCTGCATGAACGCGAACTGATGGCGCTCCCCGGACGTGGCTTCGTCTTTCTGGATGATGCCCATGATGTAGATGGGGCCGTTGTCCACTTCGCTGATGACGACGTTGCCGGTATTCGGGTACTTGATCCGGCGCATGAAGCGCGAGATCATGCCTTCGTCCTGATCCGTCACGCCGACGATCATGGCGCCCTCGATGGTGCCGGAAACGTCGGCCTTGCCGTAGCGGTACTTCTTGACGCCGTCGGCAAGCACGGTCACTTCGACCTTATCGCGCTGGAACGACGTCTCGAACGACGAGATGTCCGACAGGTCGGTGATCGTGACGAGGGCGGCCTTGTCGCCCGTCGCCATGACTTCGCTTCCGTCCGCCTTGAACAGGTCGCCAACCCGGAACGTACCGGTGACACCAGTCGTGAAGATGCTGCCCGTGGCTGCGATGGCGGTGATCTTCCACCAGCCCTTGCCTGCTCCGGCCGTGCCGCCCATGTGGACATCAAACGTCTTGACCGCGTCGCCGACCTTTTCGACGCCCGGGGTCACGCGGACGAGCTTGCCGTCCTCGCCAATCAATCTCTCTTTTTCCATCAGGTTCCTCCGATTTTCTTTGCGGCAAACATGATCTTTGCCGTCGCCCGCATCTGGAACAGGTCTTTGCCTGCCGGCCGCGTCGAGACTTCCCCGACGCTCGCCACTGCATCATAGCACCCGTTGCCCGATCTGGGCAAGCTCTGAAGCGCCGCCCGGCATGCGTCTATCGCTGCCCGGCCCGCTGCTTTTTGTGCTGAGTATACATCGCAAGTCACGTTCGAGACGAACTCATCCCGCGATGCTACCCGTTCTTTTCCGCCATCGGCAAACGTTAGGACCGCGAACGGGGCCTTCGCCGTTTCCGGGGCCGTCGTCACATGGATGCCGCCCGTGAGGGCGGTCGTGACATCCGAGGTCCCTTTCAGCTTGCCGACTACCAAGTCCTCAATGCTCATTTGCCTTGCTCCTCTGCGAATATCGCCTTTGCCTTGTCCGGAACTTCCTCGATGACCTTATTGATGGCCGGCATCAGGAATGGCTGCGCCTTGTTCCCCGGGTGCTTCGTTCCCTTGTGCGGCTTCGTCCCGAACTCCTGATAGGGGGCGTACTCGACGTTCGTCCCCACGTCCCAATTCATCGGGTCAACCTGCACGGCCGAAATGCTGTTCGCCAGCACACCGGAATCCCGGGGCGCCAGCCGCCTTGCTTCGGTGACGATTGCGAGCGAGACTTCGGCGACCAGCCGGGCTGAAACGCGCTCCGCGATCTTGCTGATCGTGTCCGCGATCTTTCCGCCCTGTCCCGCGAGGTCATCGCTCATATCGGCCGCTCCAGCTCGATCAGCTCAACCGGCCGACGGGGGTTCTTCAGCCGGCTGGTAACGGTCCACTCTGTCGTGTCGTCCGTTATCAGGTCGCCGATGCAGATTCCTACCGGCGTGTAGACCTTGCCGGACGCAAACCGGGTGGTGCCGATCTTCGCCTGCTCAATGGCTGTGCTGTTTGCCTGCCGCTCGACGATTTCCCCATAAATGGTTTCGGCCGTCCCGTATGTCTTGTCGGTCATCCCGTCGCCAGCCTGGAGCCGATTGAGCGTCATGCCTGCACCTCCATGTATTGCGTGATCTTGCCGGTGATTTCGACCGGGTATCCGTATGCGTCGAGCTGGCCGACGGACAACGACTGCCCGCCGAAGCTCTCGGACTGGAGCCCGATTGATTCCGCCCGCATGATCTTCCAGCGGATCATTTCGGCCGCCGCCAGCTTCGCCGACTGCTCGTAGATGGCGGCCCCGGTGTCTTCGGCCGTGGGCCATGCGGCCCCGCGAATCTTCAGCACGATTTCGTCAATGACGGGGATGAGCGCAGACACTTGCGTGTCGTGCGAAACGTCGCCCGTCAGGGCCTTGTACTCGGCAAGTGTGATGATGTACACGGGGTCAGCCATGGCCTACGCTCCTCAGATTCTGTGCTTGGCGACGACGATAGGAACGCTCTTGGCCGCCCAGACCCGGGCCCACTTCGCGCTGTTCTGGAACAGCGTGTCGGTGACCGGGAACCCGCCGGTGTAGCTGACGCCCCGGGGGTGGAGGACGTAGAACCGGCGCGAGATCAGCTTCTGAACGTGCTTGCTCTCGTACCGCTCCGTGGCGAATGCCTTCTCAGCCGGAAGCGCTTCCTCGTTGTAGACGAAAGCATTTTTCCCGAGGAAGAACGTCGTGTAGACGCCCGTGTCAACCGGGCAGCGGTCGTCGGCGATGACCCGGCGTCCGTTGAGCAGGTACAGCGTACCGCTCTGGAGCCGGTCCTGACCCTGCTGACCGGCAAAGGTCTGAGTCAGGATAATCTTGGCTTTCGTCAGTGCGTCGCGGACCGCGCTGTGCATGACGATGACGCCGAGGTCTTCGCTGTGGTCGCCGAGGGCGCCAGCGATGTCCACCGCCGTGCTGTCGGTGAGCTTGGCAGCGTCGCCGGTTTCGCCGCTGATGTCAACGACGTTATCGGCGAAGCTGGTTGCGCCAGCAAGGGCGACCATGATCTGGAGGGCGCGATTCTGGAACGCGGAAGGCCATGCCTTCGCAAACGGCTCCGCGAGGGCGCGGACCGGGTCCGCCATCTTCGCGGCCCGGGCGGTCAGGTCGCCGATGCCCTTAACGATGGCGTCGGTCTGGACCGGGGCGATGCAGACGCCCGCCTCGATCTTCGCCGATTCCAGCTCCGTGTCCTCGACGATGCGCTGCGGTCCGTCGATGGGGCCAAAGAACGTGTTGGCGTTCGTGGAAAGGCCCTCGACCGGGATGGCCGGGTCGCGGACGATGACGCCCTCGCTGAACAGCGCCGCGCTGGTCAGGGGGTACTGCTGGATGAACTCGGCCTGAACTTCCGGCTTGTAAAAATCGCCGATGACTGTGAATCCGTTAGCCATAATTGTTTTCCTTTTCTCCCGGGTCTATTCCGGGGCCGGTCATGCCGGCGTGGTTTCGGTCTGTGCTGCCTGCTTGAGAGCGGCCGCCTGTGCCGGGTCGCGCTCGAGGATGGCCGCCTGCTCCGTCAGGTTCCCCGTCTTCCACGGGTTCGTGCCTGTCGGGACTCCGCCGCCCGCCGGGGGCGGGGTCTGGAACCGGGCCGCTTCGTTGGTTGCCGTCGTCTTGATCAGCTCGCTCTTCCACGTCTCCAGCTTTTCCAGTTGAGCTTTCGCAAGCTGCCGGGTTTCTTCCTCGGTCTTCCCGAGATACATGTTCGGGTCCACCAGCCCTTTTACGGCATATTCGCCAAGTTCCTTGAACGCGATGTTGAACATTTCCTTCCGGGCATTCTGCTCGAGCAGGGCCTTGACCTGCCCCTGCGTTTCCGCGAGCTGCCTGCGGATTGGGTCGTTCGCCAGTTCGGGGTGTTCCGTTTCGAGCCGCTTCTTGTACAGCTCGTCAAAACGGTTCGCAACGAACTCAGCTTCGAGGGATTCCTTGAGCGTCTTCGTCCGGGTGGCAATGGTCCGGTCGTAACCGGAGTCAAGTGCGGATTCGAGCGCCATGCGCTGATCTTCGGGGAGTGCCCCGAAAATGGTTTCCACGGCCTTCCGCTTTTCCTCGTCGAGTGCCGCCAGAATCAGTTTCAATACTGCCATGCTGGTATCTCCTGTTTTCGCGGCTCTCTGTCCGCTTATGGTATGGGCGCACAGTCCCGTTTGATGTCCCCGGCGCGCTGTCCGGACACGCAGAAAGTCTACGGCATCAGCCTGTCTATGTCAAGGGTAATGCTATTCGTTGAATGGATTGTCCCGCGTCGGGACGCTGGTCAGCCCTTCGATGTCATAGCCTTCGGAGCAGCGGCAGTTGATCGACTCCGCCGGGTCGTCGGAAAGCCCGGGGCCGTCAACCTGCGAGCCGTCCGGCATGGTCCAGCCTGTCCCGTCCTCATTCTCGCGCACCCCGTTCATTTCCGCGTGGCTGTCCCGGGTCCTGTCGTCTAACGTCGCCATCCAGAACCGGCGCAGCTTCGCCCCGGCTTCCCGGGCTTGGTCCGCCATCGCCCTCTGGCCGACGAGCTGTGCATGATGGATTTCGGTCCGGGCCACCCTTTCAGCCGCGTAGACGGCCGTCTTGCCGTAAACGTCCGAAAGGGCAGCGGCCGTCTTCTTGTATCCCCATCCGTTGACAATAGCGTCCTGAGTCGTCTGCCAGACCCGTCCCATCAACCGCTCCGCCGTCCGGTTCAGCGAGTATTCCATCGTTCCCTTCGCCGCCCCGCGCGCCATCATGTGAATCTCCCATGCCGTCTTGCCGGCGTATTGAGGGTCCCGCTCTGCCGCGAGCAGTAGGGCCGGAAACGTGCGTATCATCTGGACGGACTGGTATGGGCTGAACACGGCCGCTTCGACCGCCGCCGGGTTGAATACGCCGAACATGCCCCGGGGGACCCCGGCGTACTGGAAGATGCCCTGAGCGTAGAGGGCGGCATTGTCGATTTCTGCGATACGCTGGTACGACACCTGCTTGATGGCGGCCCCGGTGTTTTCGTCGATCATCCGGCCGATCCGCTGCCGCAAGTCGAGCATCCGGGCCAGCTTCCACGACAGGTCGCCCTGCCTCAGAAAGCTGTCTATTTCCCGTGTTATTTCCTCGAATGCCTTGTGATACGTCTTGAGCAGCGCCCGCTGTGCGAGGGCTTGCCGCTTCAGGTTCAGGTCTGCCAGCTCCCGCCAGAGCTTATCAGCTCGCAATCGCGGCCCCTATCTGGCCGACCGTTGCCTGCCCATCTGGTTGCTGCCCTTCGGATTTCGTCCCCGCTGCCGGGGTGAGCTTCGCCTCGAGGGCGGCCCATTCGGTCGCTGTCTGTTCCTGCTGCCGGGCCAGCTCGTCAGCCACGGTCCCGGGGAGCAGGGCCTTCAGCTTGTTCGTCACGGCATCGGCGCTCAGGCCGGCCGCCTTCATGCCCTGTCCGACCTGCACCAGATAGGCTTCGTCAAGCGGCTTGAGACGGGGGAACCGCAGCGTGACCGCCGGGCGCATGTACTTCCCGGTGTCGTATGCCAGCTTGATGCCGGCCGCTTCAATAATGCCGCCTTCGGCGACCTTCTCGACGACGCCGCAGACGGTTTCCAGCCCGATCAGCTTGTACTCGAGAGCCACCCCGCTCTGTGCGCTGAATAGCGGATCGTTGAAGTTCGGGACATCGGTGATGTCGTGGATCAGGTTCCGCACCCGGTCCACGGTTTCGCGCCAGAGGTCCACGGCAACCTGCTTGGTTAGCCACTTCACGTCCTGCCCAGGCTGATCCATGTGGAAGACGCGGACGCTGCCGGCTTCCATGTCCAGCGCGTCGCCTGCGAGCTTCTTTCCGGTCGTGACGAGGATGCTGAAAGCCCAACGCTGGATTTCGTCCATGCTCATGTTGATGAGCGTGTCATGGAAGTCGATGGCCGGGAGTGCCGCCTCGAATAATCCCCGCCTGTCCTCCAGCTCCATGATGGCAACCGGAATCCGGCCAACCCCGTGCGGGGTCCTGTACGGCACGGCTCCGTTCGCCCCGACGAGGCTCCTGATGTATTCGGTCTGAGTCCACTGCTCGACGATGGTGACCCCGTCCGTTTCCGTGACGATGGCAACGCACATCAGGTCGCCGGTCGTGATGTCGTAATACTCGAACGTCTTGAGCGGGTCGAGCCGGGTGACGTTCGTCTGTCCCTTCTTGCCGTAAACGAGCAGCCGGCCGTAGCCGTAGATCAGGATGTCCCGGTTCGCCTTGCTGATGTTGATGCGGTCCGGGTCCAGCGCCGTGACGTAGTCGGCCCCGTCCGCGTCTTCCGCCGTCGTCTGCTCCCAATCTTTCGTGAACAGGTAGCCGAACACGGTCCGGGTGATCTTTTCCCCGTAGGGGATCGCCCCCCGGCTGCCCGGGTCGCGCACCGTCTTCTTGGACGGTTTTTCCTTCTTCATGATTTCGTAATTCTTGCCGATGGTGTAGCTCTTGAGCTTCTTCAGGTCGTCGATCTGAATGCCGACGCTGTTCTTAATCGCTTGCGGGGAGAGGTCTTCCGGCCGTGCCCAGAACGCCCCCCGAGATTTGGTCGCTATCATGCGGCCCCCTTTCACTTTGCCGGGCTGTCTGGCCCCGGGGTCAGAAGTCAGTATACTCCACGGCGTCGCTCTCGGTCAACAACTCGACCAGCCCTGCTAGGCTGTCAACCTCGTCGTCATGGTCCGCCCGCTCGTACCATTCGCATACCCGGGTGAGCCAGTCCGGGTCAACGTGCGGCCCAAATACGATCTTGTCCCATTTCCGGCGGACATGGGCATAGATGCGCCCGAGCTTGTTCTTCGTGTTCCGCTTCGGCAACGTCCGCGCCCCGTGTTCCTCCATGACGTTCCCGGTGTAGCCTTCGTCCTTATTGTCCTCGACGTAGCTGACCCCGCAATCCGCGTCCTGATGCAGCGCCGCCAGCTCCATGCCCATGCGCGTGGCGTTCTTCCGCCAGCTCCGCCCCCGGGTGACGAGGATGCGGCCGTCGCCAAGCCTGCCGCCTGTACACATGGATGTCCGGTCGTCGCCGTCGTATGCCGGGTCCACGTAGCCGAACACCTTGTCCAGTTTCGGCTCCGTGTCCATCCTGTTCGGCTCCCCGAGTGTTTCCCCTGCGACATTCTCCATCGGCCGTTGCTGGTAGATGGTGTTCCAGATGACGACGCCGGAAATGGCGCGGGTCTTCCGCAGATAGTCCAGGCTGAACCGGGCCGGCCAGAGGCTACGTTCCTGTGGCGTCCCTTCGTCGATGATCGCGGGCATGTTGAAGACGTGGTACCCGTCGCCGATCCCTTCGTTGTCCTGCTCGATGAGCATTCCGGCGAGGTCGGCCTTTTTCCAGCGGGTGTGGATGATGACCATGCGGCCGCCGCCCTGCAACCGGGGTCGGCACACTGTCAGATACCAGTTCCACACCCCCTCGCTGATGGCCGGGCTCATGGCTTCCTCCCATCCGGCATACGGGTCGTCCACGTAGATGATGTCGCATGGCGTTCCCGTGAAAGCCGAGCCGACTCCGACCGCCGTGACGCTACTGCCGCCCTCTGTCTCCCACTCTGCTTTTGTCTGGCTGCCAGGCTTCAGCTTGAGCTTCGGGAAGATCCGGGCCAACCTGCCGCTCTCGATGGCGTCGCGCATCTTAACGCTGGCCTTGACTGCCCGGGCCTGTGCGAAGCTGGCAATGCCGATCCTGACCCGCTCCCCGCGCATTTCTGCCCGGCCGATGTGGTACAGCGGGGCCGACTCCGTGGTGTGCTGGCTCTTGCCGAACTGTGGCGGGCATGAGATTATGACGCGCCGAAGCTCCCCGTTGTCAACCCTGTGGATGATGTCGGCTATCTGCTCATGGTGTTCCGCCGGGGAGTACTCCCATTCCCCGTTCGGCTTGCGCCCGAGCAGGAAGTAGTTGAGCATGATGAGGTCGCCCGTTGCGAGTGTTTCCAGCCCTATCGCCCCGGCCGCCGCCGCCGCGTCAATCCCCATCTGCCTGCCCTGTCTGTGCTGCCCGGGCCTGTGCCAGTAGATGCTCCCTGATGGCCCGCCGGTCTTCCGCCGTCGTGTCCTTCCCGATCACGTCGTCCAGCAGGACCCCGCCCGTGTGATGGACGCCAACCCTGCCCTCGATCCGGTTGATCGTCGTGCCGTACTTGTGCGGGTACTTGTGAGTCAGCCACCACTCGGCATGCTTCGGGTCCGCAGCCGCCGCCTTCAGGATCGTGCCCACCATGAGTATTTCGCTGTGGGCTTCCGCCTTCGCCAGCCTGTCGAGGAAGTCGATGGCCGCCTGCTCTCCCTTTTCCGCGTTCCGCCGGGCGATCCTGATGGTTTCGTTGATCGAGCTGATTGACAGCCCCGCGTATGCCGCAGCCGTTTCCTTGTAATTACCGGCCTTGACAGCGCTGAAGAACGCATCCATCTTCGACTTCGCCGGTTCCCGCTGGTCGATGTAAAGCGCCACCCGGCCTTCCTTCCGGTGGAACGGTTTTGCCGTCGATTCTGTCTGTTCAGTCGTCGAGTCCATAGATGTCCCTTGCCGTGGTTGTCTCCGCAAACTGCCGCATAACGCCCTCGAAAGTCCCGGCCTTCAGGTAGTCCTTCCCGACTGTCGCCTGATTCAGCGTCCCGAAAGCGTCGGCGCTCCCTTTCACCTGCATGGCCGGGGTGACGAAAACGCCGTCCGGATCGTACAGCATGTGGTTCAGGTTGCAGGTATTCCCGCGCCAGCCAAGCCCCTCGATGCCGCAGCAGCACAGGTCGTCGCCAAGCTCCCTGATCCTGTTCTCCCCGGCGAATGCCCGCATCCCCTTCGCGTGGCAGGCATTCTTGAGCGCCATGAACTGCCCGGCCAGCAGAACCTTGTCATAGCAGTATTCCCCGCAGACCTTGACATAGCGGTATCCGTTGGGCTTCGGCTTCGTCGGGGTCTTCATGCCCTCGAAGATGATGCCGTAAACCCCGGCGTCCGCCAGCTTCGGGATGGCCGCCAGTACGTCGGTGAAGACGTGCGGGGTGTAGGGCTGCACCCGGGCGATGACCCGGCGGACCCTGCTCGATGCCTTCCGGGCAATCTCCAGCCGTTCTTCCCACGTCGCGGCCCCGGGTTCCAGCCGGTCGTACTTGGAGCAGACCATGCTGATCTGAAGAACGCACTCGCAAGCGGCCATGGCGTCGAGGTATTCCGGTTCCCCGGCCAGTTTCCCCTTCGTGCTGATGATGACCGGGTGCTTCGCTGCCGCCATCAGTTCGAGGGCTTCGAGGCTCTTCCGATGCACCGCTTCCGCCGGCTGGAATGGGTCGCTCATGCCGCCAAAGTGGATCGGGATGTTCCAGTCTGCCCAAGCTAGCTTCGCGGGGCGCTTCCCGGCCAAAAAGTTCTCCAGCCCGCCCCGGCTGAATGCCGGCTTGATGTCCCTGATGTCCGTCTTCCGCTTCGCGAAACAGTAGGTGCAGGCATGGGTGCAGCCCTTGTACGTGTCCAGCCTGACCGGAACGTCGCATAGAACGATCTGGCTTCCGGTGTCGATCATGTTTTCCCCCTGTCCCCCGGCTCCGCGCCGACTATCCAGAATAGCGTCCGCCCGGGCCAGCTCTCGATCCCGTCCTGAAGAGCGGCCCGCATTGCCTTCGCTTCGTACTGCGGGTGCAGCTCGATCCCGTGGTATGAAAGCGGTTCCCGGCGGTCGTAACTGAACCCGGGTTCGTCAAACAGGTTCCGGTAGACGATGCGCTGCTCGATCTTCGCAGCCGTTTCCGGCCCGAGCGTCCTGTAGAGCATCGTCATAATCCGGGTCATCCGGCAAGGGGCTGTGCCGTAAAGCCTGATCGAGCCTGGAATCTGCCCACGGAGGGCCAAACCCTGCAGGATGCCCGCTGACATTATACCAGAACCGCACGGAATGACCAGCGTGTCAACCTGCCCGATGTTCGCTGTCTGTGCCCCGACTGCCCGATTTACGAACTCCTCGTCAAAGCTCCCGACGCCGTAGCCGACCAGCTCGCCCTTCCTCTCCGCCTTTGCCCTGTGCGTCAGGACAGTGTGCCGCCCGCTCGGGCAGTGCCGGAACGTCGCCCCAAGTCTGGCCGCCAGCGCCATCATGGGGTACTTCTCGATGCTCCCAGGGGCTATTCCTGTGTAGACGACCAGCCTTTTCCCGTAAACCCGGGCCGCTTCAGCGACATTTGCCGCCTGTGGGCTGTTCGCCCCGCTGACCGTGACGCAGACGGTCCCTTTCATCCGCTCGAGCGCGACAAGGGCGCTGCGAAGTTTCCCGCCATTCGGCGCCCCGGGTGCATCCCGCAGCACGAACAGGTCGTCCCGCTTGAACTCGATGCTGCCGACCTTCTGGACCGGTGTCATGTTGTATATCATACCGACTCCCCGAGGGCGCTGTAGACCTCTCCAAGCACCTGATCCGAAAGCGGCCCCTTGCCGAACGCCCTGAGGTATCGCTGGATGGCGTCTTTGTGTTCCTTCGGGAAGACCAGTGTGACCGAGATGTTGCTGCTCTCCGTCTGGGCCATCTTCGAGAACGAAAGGGCGCTTTCCAGCGCGTCGTCGCCCGCGTCCTGCCAGGCGTCGTCTTCCCCAGGCGTGAAGATGTCCAGATCAATCTCAGACCCGGCGACAAGCCGCAGGTCTTCCAGCTCGCCAAGCCCCTTGACGAACGCATCCAGCTCGGAAACGTCGATCTGGCCATAGGTGCTCGAGAACGCCAGCAGCTTTTCCCGGGCTTCCGTTACCGTGGCCGCGCTGATCGTCGCTGCCGGGATGCCGTCGAACTGGTAGCCTTCAAGGGCAAGCCCCCGGAGTGCCTTCAACCGCTGATGCCCGTCGAGGACGTAGTTCTTCCCCTTGTGTTGCCAGACAAAAATCGGGGCGCTGATCCCGTGCCGCCTGATCTGGTTTTTCAGCCGGCGCAAATCGGTTTCGCTGATCGTCTTCAGCCCGCCCTGGAAGTCTTCAAGCTCGTCCGGCTGTAGTACTGTGGCTGCTTGGCATGTGATCTTTATCTTCTTATTCGTCGCCATTGGCGTCACCCATGAAGTAAGTGGTATATTTCCGCCCGAACCGGCTCTCTGGGATGCCGGCCCGCCGCGCAAAGTCGATGGCGTGGGCCTGATCCCTGAAGACCAGCTCAAGAACGGCCCCCTGCTCTGGCTCCGCTTCGGCCGGGATGTCCTCTTTCGAGCCTGTCTCATTCCAGGCTGATTCCGGCTCCTCGATGTCCGGGGCTTCCGTGTCCGGCTCGTAGTCGCCCGCGAGCTGGAGCAGGTCGTCCAGCTCCCTGTCGCTGAACCCGGTCGCCAGAATGAGGTCGGTGTCGATTTCAGCGAGGATGGCGGCCAGCTTGTCCGCATTCCAGTCGCCGTCGATGGTGTTGAGCCGGATGTTCAGGTCTTTTTCGGCCGTTTCGTCGAGGTCAACGATGACGGCTTCGACCTCGGTGTACCCCATGACCGACAGCACCCGGCACCGCTGATGCCCGCCGACGATGACGTTTCCCCGCTTGTTCACGACAATCGGGATCGCCATGCCAAACCGCTCGATGCTCCGCCGGAGCGATTCGAATGCGTCGCTGCCCGGCTCAATCGGCTGCCGGGGGTTATACTTGGCTTCGTTCAGGTCTGCTATCTTCAGAATCATTCAACGCCCTCGAGTGTCATGTCTGCTTTCCCGCCGTTCGCGGCCGCCCGGGTGTTTATCCCGTTCTTTTCCGCAAACCGGGCCATCTGGCCGGCGTCCCTGAACATGAGGAAGACCGTGAACGTATCCGGCTTTTCCTTCCGTTCCTTCGGTGCGGCTTCGCTCACGCTGTCCACGGCTTCGTTGATTTCGGCCCTGAGCTGGTCGAGCATGGCCCCGTCCACTTCACCGCGCACCCGGTTCGCTGCGATGCAGAAGGTTTTTTCTTCGTCTTCGGTCAAGTCGTCGATGATGTAGACCGGCCCCGTCTTCACCCCGGCCGCCAGCGCGATCGCGGTCCGTTGATGCCCGGAAAGGATGAACCCCGTCCGGCCTGAAGCCACGACGGGTTCCGTGATGCCGTACTTCTTGATCGACGCCATCAGCTCTTTGTATGTCGGTGTCCCGGGCTGGATGTTGTCCCGCGGGTTCCATGGTGCCGGCTTCAGCGTCGTCAGGTCGTATTCGGTGTAAAGCGTCCTCATTCGTATTTCCTCCAGACCCGGTTCAGGAAGTCGCTTCCTGCTTCGATGTGCTGCTCAAGCTGCTCTGGGTCCTGCCCATTCATCGTCAGGATTGCGGCCCCGGCCCCGGCCCGCATGAAGTCCGCCCACCGCGCCCGGTCCCGTTTGAACAGCGTCTTGATGTTGTTGTCCGCGAACGTCATGCCGGTCCCGCAGTAGACGCAGCCCATTTCCCGGCCGGTCGGCGGCATGGTGAGCCCTTCGGCCCGGATGTACTCGATCACGTCGGCGTCGGTCCAGTAGGCTATCGGGTAGATATTGACCTGCCCGTTCTTCCGGTTGAATACCTGCCCGCTGTTCGCAAAGTAGCAAAGCCGCCTGAATCCGTCGCTGGCCTTCAGGCCCCAGAAGTACTTCGGTTTCAAGCCCCGGGCCTTCATCCAGTCCTTCATTGGCCGCTCTTTGAAATGCTCGCAGCATGAGACAGGGGATAGCTTCAACCCTGTCGCCCGGTTCACCTTCGTCTGGCTGATCTTCGGGCATAACGGCCAGTAGCCTGTCCGCTGCCAGTACTGGAATGGCGGTTCGCCCTCGTAGCGCGCGACTTCGTGCGGGACGTTGCAGCTTTTAAAGTGCTCAAGGATGTCCGCCGTCTCCATCGTCGTCTCGATCCGGAGCGAGGTGATTCCGAGCAGGCTGGCGAAATGGGCCAGGACTGTCGAATCCTTACCGCCAGAAAACAAGCAAACGCCGTCCCGATGCTCCGACATGAGCTGCATCGACAGCGCAACCTTCGCCGAAAGCGGGGCCGCCTGCCGCGCCTTGATGATCGAATGGGAAAGCCTGATCCCTGTTGTCGCCCGCCGCTCTTTCATTTCCCCTCAAAAGGCCGGTCTTCCCCGGCCTCCAGCAAACACTGCTATAACTTCCGGCCAACGGCCGGGTATTACCATTCCGGGTCGTAATCCTTCCGGCCGAAAATCGCTTTCCCTATCTTCGGGAACATACGCCAGATTGCGTTTGCTGCCGCCTTCATAATCCAGAACCTGCTCCGTTTGATCCTGCCGACGACGACATGGAGCCGGGGGCATTTCTTGTCTGGGTCCATCATTCGGATGTGCGTGTCGCGGATGTAGCGGTCGTTCAGGATCAGGCCGGCCTGCTGGAGCGCGTCGCCGAGCATCTTGCCGACGTTGTCGTTGTCCCGGGGCCTTCGGTCGGGCGGGTAAATCCAGCACTCAAGTGAAAGCGGGGCGAAGGTAGTGAAAGCTGCCCCTGACTTCATGACGAGCATGGAGATTTCTTCGCGCCAGAGCTTGACGTCTGTGCGCAGAACCCGTCGGCCCTTCCCGGCTTGTATGTGTTGGTGATTCCCTGTTGTCGGCGGGAATGGCAGAATCAGCATTACCTGATCTGTGCAAGCCGATGCAATCATTTGTTGCCCCCCTCTTAAAAGGTAGCGGGGCTGGCCCATCGCCCGGGCCGCCCCGCCGGCAAAGATTTACGGTGCGAATGAAATGTAACGCAACCGCTGTCATTTTTCAAGTCTGTTTTGCGGTTTCCTTTCAACCCCTGACTGTGACAACCGGCTTCCGGCT
>CAYNGF010000040.1:0-5246 GCA_964396515.1 uncultured Paludibacter sp. | reverse complement strand
AGAATGGCCGCCGCCTGCTCCGTTCCGACAGCCTGCTCGACCTCGACCGCTTCGGCCAGCCGCTTTTCTTCGGCTTCCTTCAGCCGGCGCTCCCTTTCAGCCCGCTCCGCTGCCACCCGGGCCCGCTCTTGGTCCTCGATGTACTTGTTGACCTTCGCCCGGACAAACGCCGTCGCCGTTTCGATGGGGTTCAGTTCCTTCGACCGCTCCGCCGTCATCATCTTGTGATGGGCGTGCGCCGATGCGACGAGCGGGTCGTAAACCCCGCGCACCATCGCTTCGGCCGCCTTCAGGTCCTTGATGAGCGCCATGCCGCGCTCATAGTCTTCCCGGGTCGTGATCTGCATGTCCCGGGCCAGCTCGACGATGCTGGCCGCCTTGCTTGCCGCTTCCCGTACCACAACTGTCCCCTCTTCCGTCACAACCGATTCCTGTCTGCTCTCCATCTTCAAACCCTTCCTTGCGTGTAGGTGAAAACCGCTGACCGCGATTTGTCCATGTTCTCATTCTGCCTGACCCGCCGTATCATGTCGCTTCCGATGACTTCGGCGAGGTCTTCAAACGTCTCATATCTGGTTGTCACGATGTTCAGCCGCCGCCGCTCCGCCCGTGCGTCGAAAATCGAGAAGACATAGCTCCCGAACTCCGTGAGCATCCGGCCGTTCGCAAGCTGGATTTTCCCGAGGTCATCCCATATCAGGACCCCGGCCTGCACAAGTTCCTGCTTTCGTTGTGCAAGAAGTTCCGCCCGGCGGTACTTGTGCGTGTGGTAATGGTCTGCCAGCTCTGGCTCTGCGATCCTGTGGACCGTCATTCCTTTCCCGGCAAAGACCCGCCCTATTGCCACCGCCGCATGGGATTTCCCGCTGTCTGTTGGCCCCATAAGGATGACGTTTTTCGGCTCTTGTGTCCCGGCCGCCAACGCGACCATGTACCGCTTCAGGTCGCCATACGGAATCGTCCCCTTTGTGTCCGGGTCGTTCTTCCAGTTCGCGGCCGTCCACCACTTCGGCGGCTCCCCCATCGACCGCTCCGCTGCCGCCATGTTTTTCTGGATTTCCTCCAGCTCGTGCTGCTTTCGCCGCTCCTCGACTTCCTCGTCGCTGTAGACGCTGTCGCCGCCCTTGATCCGCTCCAGTGATGCCCTCAGCGCATCGCTTATCCCGGCCGGGGCGTCCTGCCATATTGCTGACATCGCTTGCTCCTGTTCGTAACGTTCGCTCATTCACACCCTCCCCACGTCGAACGATGCCGCAGCTTTCTTGTCCGCAGCGCCGATCTTCACGTCATTGTAGTGCTTCACAAAGGCTTCAACCGTCCTCGACCAGTACGTGCCATCGGATTGCTGGATGTAGGCCCTTGCCCGGACAGCAACTTCCTCTGGTGTCTGGCCGGCCCGGAATAGGACCATCAGCCGTGCCCGGCTTGTCGCCGGGGAAGTGTTCAGCCACTTCTTTTTTTCCTTCGCTTCGTAGGCTTCGCCGAAAGCCTGTTCGACGACTTCGTAATGAGAGCCCGGGAATGCGGCTGGCTTCCTGCCCTTCGTTGCTCCGTCGGTTTCCCCTGGGGCAGCCGGCTTGTCCGGCTGAGTCTTTTTTGACGGTTCAATGACGGTTATATGACGGTTAGGGCGGCGTAGGACCGCCCCTCCCCCGGCGTATTGCCGCCCCTCCCCCGGCGTATTGCCGCCCCTCTGCTCCTCAACCCCCGGCATGATGCCGCCCCTCTGCTCCTCTCCGACGACGACCTTGTAAACCGACGGTGAGCTTCCGCTTCCGCGTTTCGTGCAAACGATTTCGCCAAGCTGTTCCAGCTCACGCACCGCCCGCTGTGCCGTCCGGGTGTGAACCCGGCCCCGGGTCGCAAGCGTCGTGATCGAGGGCCAGCAGATTCCGTCCTCATTGGCGAAGTCCGCCATGGCGAGGAGAATGAGCAGGGCGGCCCCTTCCGCCTTGCTGTGCTTCCATGAATCAACGATCTTGTATATGGACATTGCACCGTCCCTTGCTTGTCCCGGTCGCCCGCGCTCACGCGCCCCGGGTCGTTCCCGCTCCGCCGGAGGGCGATTCCGGCTGGATGATGGTTTCGATCTGCCGCAGGTCCTTTTCCGGTATCTCGATCCGGCCCCGGGCGACGTCGTTAAATATCGCTCTTGCAATACTGGTTGCGTGTTTTTTCTTTGCGATTTCCCCCTCTGTCAGCCCCATCGCTGCATCGTTGCAGGCTCCGTTGCAGCTCAGGAGCAGGTTATCCCGGTGCGCCAGAACCCATCGGCCGTACTCCCTCCGGTGCGCCAACGTGTCGGCGATGATGTGTGCGGCCCCGCCCCTCGACTCCCGCAGGTACCGCCCGCACCGCCAACAGAACCCGGTCGCCGTCGCCTGCTCCCACTGGCCCCGCTCCCATTCTGTGAACCGTGTCATCAGAACCCGATCCGCTTTTCCGGAGACGGCTTCCCGGCTCTCCGCCGGATTGCCCGTTCGCGCTCGAGGGCAAGGTAGGTCCCTTTCATCCGCTTCCGGGCTTGCTTGCCTGCCGTGATCTTGAACCCGTGCGCCAGCGCGTAAAACAGCCATCCGAGAAAGAGCAGCCACGCGATGTCCGTCATCCCCTTCGCTCCTGTTCCGCCGCGTATGCCCGGCATGCCGATGCGATTTCTTCCATCCGTGCTTCGGCCCACTGAACGTAGTCCGAAAGCTCCTGCTTGCTGCAAGCCCCGTCCGCGATTGACTTGATCCCGTACATTCCCTTGAGCGTGTCAGAAAGCAGCTTGTCTTCGAGCGGGGCGTAATGGCCGCTGTGAAAGAGCTGCCAGAATACCCGGAGTGCCGGCCGGGGCAGGTTCTCGATGAAGTCGCGGATCAGGCACCAGTAGGCCGCCCGCTGCCGGTCGTTCAGTGGCTGTTCGTCGTCAAGAGAAACGCGGAACACCTGCCCGTCCAGTCCGGCGATGGCCTTCCGGTCGGCTTCGCTGACCGGCTCCAGCACCCCGTCCTTCACATAGAAGTGCCCGCCCTTCATTACCAGTTACCGTTGCTCTGGTCGTCGTAACTGTTCGGCTGTTCGTCGTATGCGTTTCCGCCGCCGCCGTTGTCCGCCCGGTCGTCGCCCATGAACAGAACTTCCTCAATTTCCAGCTCGACGACGTTCCGGTTCGTGCCGTCGTTCGCCTGATATGTCCGCTGGCCGATTTCCCCGAACAGGATGACCTTTACGCCCTTCTTCAGCTTCGGGTGCAGGGCTTCCGGGTACTTCCCCCACATGACGCAATCGAAGAACCGGACAATGTCCTTTTTCTCTCCGTTCGATTTGATCCGCTTGTTGATGGCGACGCCGAACGTCACCCGGGGGTTTCCGTTGTTCGCGTACTTCAGCTCCGCGTCCCGTGTCAGCCGTGCCCCTGCGAGCGTAAAGAAGTTTTTCGAGTAACCCATGATATTATTCCCCTTTCGTTGTTTCCCGGGCCACCATAATCTTGACCGGCCGCCCTTCCGTCCATGCCGCGATGAGCTTATTCTCCAGCGCCTGCTTCGTTTCCTGTTTGCCGTCGTACCGAGCAGCGTACCTGACTTCGGCCCCGCAGGATTCGCACTTGATCCTGCCGATTATCATGACGACCTCGCCAATATCCTTGTGCGTGAACCTGATCCGCCCGTCCGTTTCGGCCCCGCAAAAATCGCAGCCCCCGCGCCGTGGCTCCCTGACCAGCTCGACCGTCATCATCCCTTCACCGCCTTCACCCGGGGCTTCACGACGCTGGCCGCCCGTTTCGCTTCCGCCAGTGCGATTGTCCCCTTCCGGCGCAGTCCTGTGAACATGCAGCCCGGCCGCTTCCCGCCGCATCCGGCTTCGTTCTTCACCGCCTGCTCGATGGTCCGCGTCACCATGTCGGCAACGAAAATGCCGTGATCCGCCGCCAGCTTCTTGAATGCCCCCCAGAGTGCCGGGGGGCACTGGAAGGTGTAGCTTGTTAACCCTTCTTTGTGCCCTGTCTTCATTCCCTCATTCCTCCATCTGCCCGAGGCCACCGCCCCTGATCTTGTTCGGCTCGCAGAACTGCGATACCGTGCAGTAGCCCTTGCATCTTACGCATTCGCCAGGGTGTTCGTAAACCGTCCCGCCGACCTCTGCCGCCTGCACTTCGGCCGCCGCGTGTTCGTAGAACTTCTTGCCCCTGTTCCACGGCTTGCCGTTGACCTCAATGGTCCAGTGGTCCTTACGCGCCCACCGCTCCATCGGGTTGCAATCGTCTTCCGGGGTCAGGTGCGCGTAAATCCTGTCGCGAATGTAGGCCGCCTGCACCGTTTCCGGCCACATCGGGACGATCAGGACAAAGCATGGAGCATGCGGGTAGTTCGGGTCAAATCCGGCCTTCGTCTTGCTCCAGTCGCGCAGGGCGACCGCGATGCCGAGCCGCTTGATTTCTGGAATCCGCTCCTTCGGGACGATGACCGGCTCATCTTCGTTCTCCAGCTCCATTGTGCCCATCCCATTCTTCGCGAGGTATGCGTAGCAATTCACCTGAGCGACCCAGTCGGAGCTGATCCTGTACCGGCGGTCGCTTCCGACCACAGGGCACTCGACGTCGCCGTATAGCATGGATGCCGCGCTGGTCGTCTTCGTGTCAAGCAAGTCTCCGTCCTTCGTGATAACATCGGCCTGCCCCGATACCGTCACGGTCGTCGTCGGGCTGACCTCTATCTTGTCAAAGAACCGGATTTCCTGCAGGGCGTCCTCATGGCCGTCCGCCAGCATGGCGTGGGTTGCCGTGCCCCAGACCCTATAGAACAGGTCGCTGACGTCCTCGCAGATTTCATCGGCATGGACCCGCTCCAGATGGGCCATGTGCGCAGGCCTGATAAGGCCGGTCACGCTGTAGTCGGCCCCGCCCTTGCTGTACTTCTCATTCCAGCGCGTCAACGCTCGCACGATGTGGTCTGGGATGTTGTGCTTGTTCGTGTATTTCATTCGTATCTCTCCGTTTCGTTGTTCACCATTTCGTCGATGGTTTCCCACTTGATGCCGGCGACGGCCATGTCGGCCAGTTTGTTCGCCACCGCCTGCCTATTGTTTCCGTACTTCGCCATCATCGAATCGTAAAGGCCCTGCCGCTTCGGGACCGGGACGCGCAAGTCAACAAAGGCCGTTGCGATCATGTCGCGGATCGGGTCCGCCTGCGGAGCCGGCTGTGCCGTGGGCCGCTGCTGCGGGGCCGGCTGCCTGTTCTGCTGGGGGCGATTCTGCGG
>CAYNGF010000039.1:0-29947 GCA_964396515.1 uncultured Paludibacter sp. | reverse complement strand
TTTCTTTGAGCGTTTTCTGTATCAACGAAATTTGTAAACGTACAATTTGTTCAATTTGCGATTCGTTGAGCGGTGCAAACATTATCAGTTCATCGATACGATTCAAAAACTCCGGACGAATGGTTTGTTTCAACATTTCGAAAACCTGATTGCGGGTGCGCTCAATAATTTCATCATGATTGTTTGCATTAATTTTTTCGAAATTTTCCCGAATCAGCGATGACCCCAGATTGGATGTCATTATAATAATGGTATTTTTAAAGTTGACAGTTCTACCCTTATTGTCTGTTAGTCGTCCATCGTCGAGCACCTGTAGCAACACGTTAAATACATCCGGATGTGCTTTTTCAATTTCGTCGAAAAGAACCACCGAATATGGTTTACGTCTAATTGCTTCGGTCAACTGTCCACCTTCATCGTAACCTACATAGCCCGGAGGCGAACCGATTAATCGGGTTACCGAGAATTTTTCCTGATATTCGCTCATATCAATTCTTGTCATCATATTTTCATCGTCGAAAAGATATTCAGCCAATGCTTTGGCTAATTCTGTTTTACCAACGCCGGTTGTACCCAGAAAAATGAACGAACCGATAGGACGTTTCGGATCTTGTAACCCGGCTCTACTTCGACGAACGGCATCGGCAACTGCTTGTATAGCTTCATCTTGTCCTATGACACGTTTGTGTAATTCATCTTCGAGATGCAGTAATTTTTCTTTCTCACTTTGCAACATTTTACTAACCGGAATTCCTGTCCAACGGCTCACTACATCTGCGATATCTTCGCTGTCCACTTCTTCTTTAATTAAAGCGTTGGTACCCTGCATCTCAGAGAGCTCTGCCTGGTAATTATCAATCTGAACTTCAAGTGATTTGATTTTACCGTATCGAATTTCAGCTACGCGTCCGTAATCACCCTCGCGTTCCGCTTTGTCTGCCTGATATTTCAGATCTTCAATTTCGATTTTTGCCTGCTGAATTTTGTCGATTAAATTTTTTTCGCTACTCCATTTTGCACGAAGCTCTTTACCTTCTTCTTTCAGATTGGCAATTTCAGCATTCAGTTGTTCCAGTTTCTTTTCATCATTTTCTCGTTTGATGGCTTCGCGTTCTATTTCAAGTTGCTTAATATTTCTTTCGATTACGTCCAATTCTTCAGGTACTGAATCTACTTCCAGACGTAATTTTGCAGCAGCTTCGTCCATAAGGTCGATGGCTTTATCGGGTAAAAAGCGATCGGTAATATAGCGGCTCGAAAGTTCTACTGCAGCGATGATTGCATCGTCTTTAATGCGTACTTTATGATGATTTTCGTAACGCTCCTTCAGCCCGCGCAGAATGGAAATAGTACTGGCTGTGTCCGGTTCGTCCACCATCACTATCTGGAAACGACGTTCGAGTGCTTTGTCTTTTTCGAAGTATTTCTGATATTCATCCAATGTAGTTGCTCCGATTGCCCGCAATTCACCACGTGCAAGTGCAGGTTTAAGAATATTGGCTGCGTCCATTGCTCCTTCGCTCTTACCAGCACCCACCAAAGTGTGAATTTCATCGATAAACAGAATGATTTCGCCTTCGGCTTTTATTACTTCGGTAACAACTGATTTTAGTCGTTCTTCAAATTCCCCTTTATATTTTGCTCCGGCAATCAGTGCACCCATATCGAGTGAAAAGATTTGTTTTGATTTTAAATTTTCGGGGACATCGCCACGTACAATACGATGAGCAAGACCTTCGGCAATGGCAGTTTTTCCGGTTCCGGGTTCACCTATCAAAATCGGATTGTTTTTTGTTCGACGGCTCAAAATCTGAAGGATGCGACGAATTTCCTCATCGCGCCCGATAACAGGGTCTAGTTTCCCTGATCTGGCTCGCTCGTTGAGATTAATGGCATATTTCCCTAACGAGTTATAGGTATCTTCAGCCGATGCAGAGTTTACTTTGGAGCCTTTTCGAAGCTCGGCGATTGCTTCTGTCAGAACTTTTTCATGCAGTCCTGCATCATGCAGTACTTTGGTTAACTGATTCTTTTCAGTTACAAGTGCCAACAAAAGATATTCAATTGATACAAATTGATCGCCTGCTTTCGACGATTTGTCGATGGCTTTCTGTAGTACGTTGTTCGTTTCTCTACTCAAATAGGGTTCTCCACCCGTAACTTTCGGGTACCCTGAAATCATATTGTCCACAACCGAAGTTAAAATGGCGGTATTAACACCGGTTTTTCCAAAAAGAAATTGTACAACATCTTCACCCGTTAACATAATTCCTTTGAGCAAGTGTGGCGTTTCTACCACTTGCTGACCATTATTTTGTACAAGCTCAACGGCTTTTTGTACAGCTTCCTGCGATTTAATTGTAAAATTGTTGAAATTCATTTTTCTGATATTATTTTAATGTTCATAGTTACCCAGAAAGCGGCAAAATTTTTACCAACACTTAAAAGCGGCAAAATTGTCTGATAACTATTATTAAATTTCTGATAATTAAGACATTATTGCATAATTCCCGAAATTTTGTCAGTTGCCGACAAGTTGGTACATCCAAATTTTTTGATCGTGTTAATCAGATTTAATACGAAATAGTTAAAAATCTAATCAAGTCATATAATAACTTCAATTTTCCAAAATGTAATGCATGAAATGTGAACAATATCGTTTAATGTATGTTATTTGTTCGTTTATCAAAAATATGCTATGTCAACATTCCAAAATTTGACACAAAATTTTATTATCTGCGCAAAAATCAGTAATTTTGCAACTTTCAAAAAATCAAACAAAAACAAACCATAAAATCACAAAAAAATGAGTAACGTAAAAAGAGTTTATACTTTTGGCAACGGAAAAGCTGAAGGTAGAGCCGACATGAAAAATTTGCTTGGCGGAAAAGGCGCCAACCTTGCTGAAATGAACCTGATCGGGGTTCCGGTTCCACCGGGATTTACTATCACTACCGATGTTTGTTCGGAATATTATTCACTTGGCAAAGATAAGGTTATAGAATTGTTAAAACCGGAAGTTGAACAGGCAATGGCCGGAGTTGAAAAACTGATGAATTCAAAATTCGGAGATGTTGAAAATCCCCTGCTTGTTTCAGTACGTTCAGGTGCACGCGCTTCAATGCCGGGAATGATGGATACCATTCTCAACCTTGGTTTAAACGACCGTGTTGTGGAAGGAATGACTCGTAAAACAGGAAATCCTCGTTTTGTATGGGATTCGTATCGTCGCTTTGTTCAAATGTATGGTGACGTTGTACTGGGAATGAAACCGGTAAATAAAAACGACCATGATCCTTTTGAATTGATTATCGAACAAATTAAAGAAGAAAAAGGCGTGCATCTTGATACTGAATTGTCTGTTGACGATTTGAAAGAAATGGTTGCACGTTTTAAAGCTGCTGTTAAAAAGCAAACCGGACATGATTTTCCTGAATCAGCTTACGAACAACTTTGGGGAGCAATTTGTGCCGTGTTCGATTCATGGATGAACGATCGTGCGATTCTTTATCGTCAGATGGAAAATATTCCTGCCGAATGGGGAACAGCCGTAAATGTACAGGCAATGGTGTTTGGTAACATGGGCGATACTTCGGCTACAGGTGTTTGCTTCAGTCGCGATGCTGCTACAGGCGAAGATCAGTTTGTGGGCGAATATCTTATTAATGCACAAGGCGAAGATGTGGTAGCCGGTATTCGTACACCTCAGCAAATTACCAAAATTGGTTCACAGCGTTGGGCTGAACTTGCAGGAATTTCTGAAGAAGAACGTGTAGCAAAATATCCTTCTATGGAAGAAGCAATGCCTGAAATTTATGCTGAACTCGATGCATTGCAAACGAAACTTGAAAATCACTACAAAGATATGCAGGACATGGAATTTACCGTTCAGGAAGGTAAGCTCTGGTTCCTACAGACGCGTAACGGAAAACGTACCGGAGCCGCGATGGTAAAAATTGCCATCGATATGCTTCATCAAGGTATGATTGATGAAAAAACCGCTCTTTTACGGGTTGATCCTATCAAATTAGATGAACTTTTACATCCTATTTTTGATAAATCAGCACTCAAATCTGCTAAAGTTATTGCAAAAGGTCTGGCTGCTTCTCCCGGAGCTGCTACAGGTCGTGTTGTTTTCAATGCCGATGATGCTGCCGAGTGGGCTGCCCGCAAGGAAAAAGTAATCATGGTGCGTGTTGAAACTTCACCCGAAGACCTTGCCGGTATGGCTGCTGCCGAAGGAATTCTTACTGCCCGTGGCGGTATGACTTCGCACGCTGCTGTTGTTGCCCGTGGAATGGGTAAATGTTGTGTTTCCGGTGCCGGAACGCTTAAAATTGACTATGTTAACAAACAAATGACTGTTGACAATCTGGTAATTAAAGAAGGTGATTATATTTCGTTAAATGGCTCTACAGGCGATATTTATCTTGGTCAGGTACGAACAAAAGAAGCTGAACTGGATGCTGATTTTGCTGAATTGATGGAAATTGCCGAAAAATATACTCGCATGAGTGTTCGTACAAATGCTGATACTCCTGAAGATGCAAAACGCGCAAGAGAATTTGGTGCTAAAGGTATAGGACTTACACGTACCGAACACATGTTCTTCGAAGGTGCTCGTATCAAAGCTATGCGCGAAATGATTCTTTCGTCAACCACTGAGGGCCGTAAAAGAGCGCTCGAAAAATTACTTCCTTACCAAAGAGCTGACTTCGAAGGAATTCTGGAAGCTATGGAAGGTTATGGTGTAACTATTCGTTTACTTGACCCACCTTTACACGAGTTTGTTCCTCATCAACAAGAAATGCAAAAAGCACTTGCAGAAGAAATGGGTATTTCTATTGATGCAGTGAAACACAAAGTAAACGAATTAGAAGAGTTTAATCCTATGCTTGGACATCGTGGTTGCCGTTTGGGAATTACTTATCCTGAAATTACAGAAATGCAAACACGTGCAATTATTGAGGCTGCTCTTAATTTAAAAGCAAAAGGTGTGGATGCCCGTCCTGAAATAATGGTACCGCTTGTGGGCACAGTTGCCGAGTTGAAAAACCAGGCTGATGTTATCAGAGCTACAGCCGAACAAGTTTTTGCTGAAAAAGGTGACCGCATTGATTATCAAATAGGAACTATGATTGAAATTCCACGCGCTGCGCTAACTGCCGACCATATAGCTGAAGAAGCAGATTTCTTCTCATTTGGTACAAATGACTTAACACAGATGACACTTGGTTTCTCACGCGACGATGCAGGTAAATTTTTGCCGGATTATCTGAAAAAAAGAATTTTTAAAGTAGATCCGTTTACAGCTATCGATCAGAATGGTGTCGGCAAACTAATTGAGATGGGTGTTGAAAAAGGACGTCAGACTAAACCAAACCTCAAAGTTGGTATTTGCGGCGAACATGGCGGCGAACCTTCTTCAGTTGAATTCTGTCACCGTGCAGGACTCAATTATGTAAGCTGTTCACCTTTCCGAGTACCAATCGCACGTTTAGCAGCAGCTCAGGCAGCTATCAAAGGATAATTTATCAACCATTTATAATACAGAACCTGACAGAATTTAAACACTGTCAGGTTTTTTGTTTTTCAAATGAACCTATGTGATTATCTTATGTTTTTTAACCGTTTTTTGATATTTGCAATATTCAAAAAAATAAAATCTATTCTTAATCAGTATATTCTCACGGAAAATATTAGTCATAAAAAAACGAAACCGATATCTTTCTCAGTTTCGTTTTTATAAAAGTCAAAGTATTTCTATTTTTTGTTTTGTGTCAATTATATCAAACAATACTTATCAAACTTACAAAACAAGTAATTTTTCATATTCCTCAACAGTTGCATCATTTAAACAAGCTTCAATTATTTCTCTACCTTTTGGATTTAACTCAGGTACAAGATATTGCTGTAGCTCTTTTTTAAAGAAATCATTTAGCATTTCTCCTCCTTTGTCATAACCTTCAATTCCCACTTCATCTTGTTTGTAAACTTTCAAAAAGCGCGAAGGAATTTTTGCTCCTTCAATAGTTAGATAATTCAATTCATAACCTAAAAGCGGACAACGAGCTGCTTGATATTGATCGGAACGTAATTGTGCATTTCCTCTACGGGTTAAATATTCCCGCATTAATAACTGAGGTTTAAATCCTACTTTCCATACGCCGATATATTGGTTCGGAACCAATGTGAAGCGAGTTGCCGGAGTATTAATAATTTGTTCGAGCAGCATATTGGCATGCTGAACCATTTTACCTGTTGCAAAGGGCCAATACGAACCTACACCTTCTGAACCCATACCTGTTGTACCGACAATGCTTGGATTGGCATGGCCTCGTGGTGAAACCAATCGCCATAACCACGCGAGAGCGGGCGGTAAAATATGAAACATACCCAAAATGCCGTAGTTAGGTTTTTCAGCCGAACTTGGAGGTGTTCGTACTCCAAAACTTCTGATGTCAACTGAAACGGGATGTCCGATAACATTTGGAACAATATCACGCGGAAGAATAACTCTTGGATTTGGACAGGGTTTACCGGGTTCATCTTCAGTATGTTCCCAAATCAATACTGTAGAGTCAGGATTGGATTTTAGATTGAGAAATAACAGCGGTTTGGGTGGTTTTAGTGTAATTTTTTCGAGGAAGGGATCATCTCCATATTCATTTACACTGTCAACCCGAATAAACCATGCATTTTCTGCATCGAGTACTCTAAGTTTGCCATTATTGGTTTGGTACGAAGGATGACACAAAGCCATATCGTCTGTTACTGGATTGAAAGATGAAAACAATGGTAAATTTATCAATCGCGATTCGCCTGTGATGGAATTTTGACCAATTTTAATCTGTCCGTTAGGTTCGCGTACGATGTGTTGAAGCATTTCACTTTTACCTCCACCGCTTGCACCTTCGTGCATAAATGTTGTAATATTATCGTAAGGACTTACTGCCTGCACAGTAGAGCAGTGAGCGGTAATCCAACCTTCTCTTTCGCCTTTTGTGAGTAAGGCTCCATACAATCCTTTTTTTGCACTGGGTCCGGGATAAAGATTGTAAGAAAAAATTTCATGCCTGTCTTTCGTACGGTTATGCACAACTATTTGTTTGCCGTTGAAGTGTGTATGTCTGAATGTGGGTGCTACATATATGATTGAATCAAGTGTGAACCCTTCAGGAATTTTGTCCGATGAAACAATTTGTTGCAACATGGCAAGTCCCATGGCAAAAAATCCTGCATTAGCAGGTGCAACAGCAATACCGCCTACGCCAATGTTTTCACGTCCTGCAAAATAGAGAAATACTGCCAAATCCTGACTTTTCAACCAGTCAAATGTTTCTTTTTTCAAAGTGGCAAATTCGTATCCGAAACGATCACGAAAAGTTTCTTTATCCGTAGGAAGATCGTCGGCTATCGACATCGTGTCAGGATCACGTCTGCGCATGTAAGGATCAGTGTAATTCGCTGATATTCCATTGCTGACTCTGTGAATGATTGCTTCGGTGTATTCACCTTTTCCGGGTACATCGTATTTTACTTCGTACGAATTGCTGTCTGGTCCACCAAGTGCTGCTATTCTCAATTCTTCTACTGAATTAAATACTGTGTAACTTTTGCAAGAAGTTAAAACTTCTAGCAGTTCAGCAGGTATTTTAACACCTACATTCTCTAATTTTAAAATTAACTGACTCATAATTTTTTATTTAACTAAACAACGGTTTTCAGGTTTAATAATTTGCCACAAAGATAATAAATTATTTCTTAATAAATGAAGTGATAATTAATTTTGTTAATTTTTTAACTTTTTATTGCCGATAAAGTTACAAATATCATTTCGCTTACACCATTACTAATATTTTGAAATCGGTAGTTTCGTCGGGTGTTAAAGTAAACTGTATCACCTTTTTGTACTACGTATGATTTACTGTCAATATCGAACTGTAATTCACCTGCAAGCAAATATCCAAACATTTGTCCATTGTATTTATCCAGCAAATTCTGACTGTCTGAATCTTTAATAAAACGCATCAATAAAGTTTCCATTTGTTTCGATACATCAGGTTGTGTAAGTATATAAAGTTCTGTTCCTGTAATGTTATTTTGGATGAGCTCAATTTCTTCTCTTCGGTACAACGGATTATTGGATAATGATTCATTTTCACCGATTAAATCACCAACAGTCGTTCTCAGATTTTCAGCTATTAACTTTAACGTAATTATGGTAGGATATGATTTCGCCTTTTCTATCTGCGAAAGTGCACTTGGACTAATTCCTACGCGTTTCGCCAAATCATTTAATTGTAATCCAAGTAATTCTCTTTTTTGCTTTATTCTTTCGCCAATGCGTTTCATGTGTTTATATCTTTAATGCCGGTGCAAAGATAATAGAATAATTACAAATAAATTAAGTAACACTTAAATTATTAAGTAAAATTTATAGTGTTATTAGTTAATTGGTTATTGAGGAATTAGTTGATTGGTGAATTGGTAAATTGGTAAATTGGTAAATTGGTGATTGGTGTATTGGTTGATTGGAAAATTAGTTAGTATAAAAATTGGAAAATTGAGAAATTAAGTTAGATTTCAACTAAAAGCTAATTTCATTAAAGTTAATTTCAGCCAAAGGCTAATATCAACGAAGTTAATAACAACGAAGTTCATTTCATGCCAAGCATAATATCAAACTGGTTTTTTATGGTGCCAATCTTTCTATTTTCCATTCGTCGGGTCCCTTTTTAGTGTAAAAAAGGCGATCGTGAAGTCGGTTAGGACGACCCTGCCAAAACTCAAAAGTTTCAGGTGTGATGCAATACCCTCCCCAGTAGGGTGGTCGAGGAATTTTATCCCCAAATAGATGACGATATTTTTCAAAATTTTCAATCAGAATGCTGTAACTGCTTATAATCCTGCTTTGGGGCGAAGCCCAAGCTCCAAGACGACTTTCGACAGGTCGGGAAGCAAAATATTCATCTGAAACACTTTCGGGAAGTTTTTCAACTTTTCCTGTAATTCTAATTTGCCTTTCGAGACTCTGCCAAAAGAAAAGTACGCTTACAAGTTGATTATGTTCAATTTGCAATGCTTTATTACTTTCGTAATTAGTGTAAAAAACCAGTCCTTTTTCAGTAATATCTTTTAATAAAACAACTCTTGAATGGGGTTGTTGTTGTTTATCCACTGTGGAAATAACCATTGCAGTTGGTTCAGCTTCGGTACCGTTAATTGCATCGTGCAGCCAATGTTTTAACTGACGACAGGGATTGCTGCTTACAGAATCTTCGGTGAGCACTGCAAGTGTATATTGTTTGCGAATTTTATGCAGCATAGATTAAAAAAATAATTTTAAACAAAAATCTAAACAAATGAAATTTATTATTGTTCAATTGCAATAAAAAATAATTTTTAGAAGTAAAAAAATATAAATCTGAAAAAAATGGCTTTCAAAAAATTTTAAAGTAATTTTAAAACACATTGAATTTTTCATTCATTATTAAAAATGAAGCATTTGTAATGACTGTATTTAAGACTTTTTTGTATTTTAATTTCATTTATCACACGAAAAATGCGTAATTTTGAAAGCAAAATAATAAACAAATGAACAACGAATTTAAAACCCGGCATATTGGTATTTCAAAAAGTGATGAATCAGAAATGCTACAAAAAATAGGAGTTAACTCTCTGGATGAACTTATTGATCAAACAATTCCGTCAAGTATCAAACTGAAGGAGAAACTTGAGCTACCGGAACCTCTCACAGAAAATCAATATGCCAAGCATATTGCCGAATTAGCAAAGGCAAATAAAGTTTTTACTACATACATCGGTCAGGGTTGGTACGACACTGTTACTCCGGCTGTTATTCAACGAAATATTTTTGAAAACCCATCCTGGTACACTTCGTACACACCTTATCAGGCAGAAATATCACAGGGACGTCTCGAAGCATTGCTGAATTTTCAGACTGCCGTTTGTGATTTTACAGGAATGCCTCTTGCCAATGCTTCTTTACTTGATGAAGCAACAGCTGCAGCCGAAGCAATGACAATGATGTATAATCTTCGAAGTCGTGAACAGGTAAAAGCTGGAATAAATGTGCTTTTTGTGGATGAAAATGTTTTTCCACAAACTTTAGCTGTTATCCGCACTAGGGCTAAAGCTCAGGGTATTGAGTTGCAGATTGGCGATTTTTCAAGTTTAGCTTTCGATGGTAAACACTTTGGCGCTATTGTACAATACCCGGATGGAAATGGAAATATTGAGGATTATGCTGATTTTGTTTCGGATGCACATGCAGCAGGTTGTAAAGTGGCGGTTGCTGCCGATATTCTGAGTCTGGCTTTACTCAAACCTCCCGGCGAATGGGGAGCCGATATTGTTTTGGGTTCCACACAGCGTTGGGGAATTCCAATGTTCTATGGTGGACCCTCAGCTGCTTTTTTTGCTACCCGTGAAGAATTTAAACGCGATATTCCCGGTCGTATTATCGGTATCAGTAAAGATGCGAACGGTAAAATAGCTTACAGAATGGCGCTGCAAACCCGCGAACAACATATAAAACGTGAAAAAGCCACTTCAAATATCTGTACAGCTCAAGCATTGCTGGCTACGATGGCAGGTATGTACACTGTGTATCATGGAGCCGAAGGTCTAAAACAAATAGCTACACGCATCCATGCCATTGCTACCTATATCAACGAAATCCTTCCTGTTTATGGTTATTCACAGGAAAATGAAAACTTTTTTGATACATTGAAAATTACTTTACCAGCCGGAGTAAGCGTAGATACATTCCGTAAAATTGCGCTTGAAAATGAAGTGAATTTCCGTTATTTTGAATCAGGACACATTGGTTTGAGCATAAACGAAACAACTGATATTGATGATGTAAATACATTGATAGAAATTTTTGCAACAGCAGCAGGAAATTCGCCTGTTTATGCTGATAAAACCGATTTTGAAGCATTACGTTCATTCGACGAAGTTTTCGAACGTACATCAACCTATCTTACTGCCGATGTGTTCAATCGCTATCATACTGAAACTGAAATGATGCGTTATATAAAAAAACTGGAACGTCGCGATATATCACTCACCCATTCGATGATTTCGTTAGGTTCATGTACCATGAAATTGAATGCTGCTTCGGAGATGTTACCCTTAAGCAACGCCGCATTCGGAAAAATTCACCCCCTTGTGCCTGCCGACCAAACCGAAGGTTATAACACCATAATATTTGAACTTGAAAATTATCTCTCAATAATTACTGGTTTAGCAGCATGTAGTTTGCAACCTAATTCAGGCGCTTCAGGTGAGTTTGCCGGACTTATTACTATTAAAGCATATTTCGAATCAAAAGGAGAATTTAATCGTAAAACAGTTTTGATACCAGCTTCGGCACACGGAACAAATCCTGCTTCGGCGGCACAGGCAGGTTTGGAAATTGTGGTGGTAAAATGCGACGATTACGGAAATACCGACTTGAATGACTGGAGGGCAAAAGCGGAACAATACAAAGATACGTTATTGGGCTGTATGATAACATATCCATCAACACACGGTATCTTCGAAAGTACCATTAAGGAAATGTGTGAAATTATTCATGCCAATGGTGGCCAGGTGTATATGGATGGGGCGAATATGAATGCGCAAGTTGGGCTAACAAATCCCGGAAAAATTGGTGCGGATGTTTGTCATTTGAATCTGCATAAAACCTTTGCCATTCCGCATGGAGGCGGTGGTCCGGGTGTGGGTCCTATTTGTGTGGCAGAACACCTTGTACCATTTTTACCCGATAAAAAATTCGGAAAAAATACTGTAGCAGCAGCACCTTATGGCAGTGCAGGAGTGTTACCTATTACTTACGGCTATATTCGAATGCTTGGTGAAGAGGGTTTGACAGCATCAACTCGTTATGCCATTCTGAATGCCAATTATCTGGCAGCATTACTCAAAGACACGTACGGAATAGTTTATAAGGCTGAAAATGGCAGAGTTGGGCATGAGCTGATTCTGGAGTGTCGCAATTTTAAATCAACAACTGGAATAACAGAAACCGATATTGCCAAACGATTGATGGATTATGGTTTTCATGCACCTACACTTTCGTTTCCTGTACATGGTACGCTTATGATTGAACCTACCGAGAGTGAATCGAAAGCGGAGCTCGACAGATTTGTAGATGCAATGCTACACATTTTTGAAGAAATTAAGGAAATTGAGAAGGGTGAAGCCGATAAAACCGATAATGTATTGTTAAATGCACCACATCCTGAATACAGCATTGTTTCCGGAGAATGGAATCATCTTTACACGCGCGAAAAAGCTGCTTATCCTACGGGCTGGGTTGCAGAGAACAAATTTTGGGTTAATGTAGCCCGCGTTGACAATGCCTTTGGCGACCGAAATCTGGTGTGTACCTGTGCACCAACTACCGACTGGCAATAAATCCAATATTTAAATTCAATATTTTCTAATTTTTTTCTCCGAAAAATATGCACATCACCCTTTCAAAAATTTGAATTTGACTGGGTGATGCGCATTGATGATATGATCTTTATTGTGATGTATGGTAATTTTTATTTAACCAAATAACATACATAACTTGATAAGTCCAATTTACGAATCGTTTTCAATCAAAGAAAATCATTTTTCACTGAACTTAAATTACTAATTACTTTATCCTAATCCTTCACGCACCGAATATAAAAACCTCCATTTTTATAATAACTTCCTCTGCCTAGTCCTGAACCGGCATCCAAGCCGAGATATCTACACCATGCATGAGTGGAGGATGATTCAGTAGCACTCCACCACTGACTGTTACCGCCTAATCCTATGAAGTTACCATTAAAAAACCGATAACCTCCTGGATAAGCACAAAAACCGGTTATGTTATTTGAAGCAGGATCATTTCCAATCGCACCTGCCGTTGTGCTGCTATCCCAATAATTAAATGATGCAATCGATTTTGCAATTTTATCACCGGTAAGTGAACCATCCCAATTTCCTCCATTAGCAATCAAAAAATTCTCAAGAGTTGTCCATTCTTCATCTGTTGGTACGTGCCATCCAGCAGGTGCAATATTGTTAATATTTGAAACGGCATACCAATTGTATAGATGTCCGAAAGTAGTACTGTAGACATCTCTATTGTTATAATTGCACCATGCACCCACTGTTAATGCTTCCCATGAAGTGTTGGAAGTTATTTTGCTGATTGAGGTTCCGTTACGGTATTTTGTAGTTCTCAGGTTTTCAGCCATCCATACCTGATTACCGATTTTTACGGTATTATAAATGTTATTATCAGCATCGATACATAAATCGAAAAAGATTTTCTTGCCATTTATGTCAACACTTTGCGCAGATATGGCTTCGGTGGCTAAAGTGGCACTCTGGGCTGTTATAGAGGTTTGAGCTGTTTCAGCATTTGTAGAGGTTTTAGCATGTAATGCATAGGGAACGCTAAGAATTTGAGTATCCGAAATAATAGAATAAATTCCTTTGCCTAAAATATCTATTTCTGTTTTAAGATAAAAAGTTCTTGTATTCCAATTAATATCAGCAAAAACACCCGATATAACATTTCCTGTACCTATCTGTATATTTACCAAGCCATTTTCATTTGTAGTTGTTGTATGAGTTTCAACGTAAACATTGCTTGTAGCTGTTTTTGTTGTATAGTAATATATGCTTATTTGAATATCAATAATACGGTTTGTTATCAGTTGACCCTGAGTATTTCTTACTACAGCCTGATAACTGATTTTTTGTGGCGATTCGGCCAGAATGGTGAGCACTAAGCACAGTGTAGATAAAATTGTGATTGTTTTTTTCATGGGTATTGATTTTTAGTGTTTTATATTTTTATTATCACGTGATAGAATCGCGCGGTAGCAGTGGTTTTTTTAGTATTCTCTGAATATCTTGTATTAAACCTGACAGGTTTCTAAAACCTGTAAGGGTTTTATCGAATGTTTGTTTAGTTAGAAACGAGTGGAAGAAATGAAAATAAATCACCCTTCTACAAGATCAGGGTACAAATAGACAAATAATCTTTCACACAACGAACTGAAAAACTATGTCCCTTAGGGTAACCGTCACTGTTAAGAGTGCGCATATCGTAGATCAGGTACCGAGAAAATCCGTGCGTGGTACTTAACTCGGTAGAACTCCACCAAGAGCCATCGATGCCAATGCCGACGAACGAGCCATAGAAGAAACGGACGCCTTCAGGGAGAGCTGTAAAGCCGGAAGATTTATTAGTTGATAAGTCAGTGCCTAAAAAATCTTCAGTTCCATAACTTTTCCAGTTAGAAGCAGCGGCCAACGATTTGCCTATTTTATTTCCGGTAGTTCTTCCATCCCAGTTTCCTCCGTTGGCTATCAGATAGTTTTCAAGTTCTGTCCATTCCGCATCAGTAGGTACATGCCAGCCTTCGGGGGCAATGTTTCGCGTATCAGTTACATCATACCAGTTGTATAAATGTCCGTAACGGTTGCCATTTACTGCCAGATTATTATAATCGCACCATGCCTCGGTTGTTAAAGCTGCCCAGGCTGTATCATCTTTTACATTGGGAATTGTTTCACTGGTACGGTATCGGGTAGTTTTCAGGTTTTCGGCCATCCAAACCTGGTTATCTATTTTTATGGTTTTGTACACATTACCATCAATATCGGCACAGTAAGGCAGTTCCACATTTCTGCCGCTGATACTTTCCTTGTTGGTAGATTCTGCAGTTGTAGCAGTTTTAGCATGCAGTGCATAAGGCACACTTAAAATATGCCTGTCGGAAGTTATGCTGTAACTTGTCCGTCCACTCGGGTCAATTTCGGTTTTCAGATAGAAAGGTCTTTCTGCCCGGTTGATATCGGCAAAAATACCGGTAACTATTTTACCCGTACCAATTTCAATACTTACCAGTCCGTTTTCGTTCGTTTGTGGCAGGTGTGTTTCGGCATACACCACAGGTCCGCTTGCAGTTTCCTGCAGGATGCTGATTTTCATACCAATGGTGCGGTTTACAATCAGTTCGCCTTTGATATTGTGAACTACAGCCTGACAGCTCATTTTTTCAGGCGATCGAGCCCAAAAAGTGTGCAATATAGTTAGTGTTGTCAATAAAGTAAATAGTTTTTTCATGGAAATTAATTTTTAGTATATGCTCCCAAACCCTCCGTAACTTCGGATAAACTCTAAAGGGGAATTCTGAGCTTTGATTTGTTATTGTGAAAATGTTTTATTGGTTCACTCCTCTCTGGTATTTTTCGGGAGAAGTGTCTGTCCTGAATTTTTATTTTGTGTCTGTGAATTTTATGTAAAATTTTTTTGTATGTATCTAAATTTTAAGTTTAATGATCAGAAATTAATTTTATATGAAACCTGTTAGAAACAGTTGACCATTATCCACTCGTTTCAAACGATTGAAAGTTTTTTTAGTTTTTAATAATCTTAAATACCTTCACTTCTTTTTTATCTGCAATTATACGCAAGTAATAAGCGGCAGATAAAAGCGAAGCCATATTAATGGTGGTTTCATGGTCGGTGATTTTACCGGTTTTTATTACTGCGCCTACAATGTTAATCATTTGATAAGAAAACGATGTGAGTTCGTTGTTCTCAATTTTGAGTATTAGGTGTGTACTTGCCGGATTGGGATAGGCCGAGAAGAGTTCAATGCCATAAATGTCATCGATTCCCGAAACTACATTAATTTCATAGGGTTGTTGTACACCCTGAGCCAGAGAGCCTGTTGTGCCTGTAACAGTGGTGTAAACAAGTTGACCTACCGAGTAGCTTGCCGAGCCACCGATGCCGGTTGCGTTACCTCCGGCACTTAATATGCCTGAGTGAAGAACTTGTGCATTGAGCGGAACGATTGTGCAAATCAGAAAGTTGAGTGCGATGAGAAATGATTTTGTTTTCATATTACGTAAGTATTAGATGTGTATAATTATTTTTCAATTGAAAATTTTTGTTTTCTAACTATTATTTCATTTATTGCTAATTGTGCATTTCTGTTGGAATTGGAATTACTTGTAAAGTTTTTTATTTTATATTTTCGCATTTCATTGCCACTTAATCCCCTGCTCCATCGTAACGCAAGGGCTGGAATTTTCCACTTACCTAGTCTTCTTGAAAAGTAACTTTATAGTAGGCGCATCCACCCGATTTGGTTTTTACGGCCATGGCAGCTATATAATAACGGTGCAGTATAGTACCCGAAATCCACATATTGCTAAAAGTGAGTTGTTCTTAGCGCGGCTGTTGATAACTGCAGATCGGCGGTTTTTTTCGTAAATAAAAACTTCGAGCTGCAGTTGAACAATTGGCGACTGATTCTGATAAAGATTTTTTACGGCATTAGGTAGGTAAGTTACGGTATAAATGTGCTCACCTGATATAAAATCCTTTTTAAGATTTTGAGGCGATTCGGGATTAAGCGGCCGGTCTGAGAAAATAATTTCCCTTGTTAGTTGTGCCTGCATTGCCAAAACTGTTCCCACAACAAGCAATAAAATTTTTATTCTCGTTTTCATAATATCTGATTTAAAGCATTACTTCAGTCGAAAGCATTACCAGGTGTTCCTAAAGGAGTTGTCAGTATACGGGCAATGCTCAGAAATTCTTTAAAGCGTTAAGAAATTTTTATTAAAACCACATAATCAGAAAAGTGCTTTTCAAATCAATGGCAACAGATTAACTCAGAACATACAAAAGATACGTTTCAATACATGGTTACAGAAATCTATTATTGATATCACTCAAAGAAAGAATTAACAACAAATTTATAAAATAAAAAATAACATTGATTATAATTTATAAACAAAATTAATGGCATGAATGTTTTTAAGGGATATAAAAATGATTTTTTATTGTTTAGATAATTATGTAGAATAAAATTATGAAATTTTTCAACTGCGTTTGATGTATAAAATTTTTTCAACAAATTACAAAGTCGTTTATTGGAACAAAAGTTGATTAATTAAGCAAAAAAAATTCATTACAAATAATACGAATAAAAATTAAAAAAGCTCCGATTTACAGAGCTTTTAGTATCAATAATGATTGATTTTGATATATGTTAATGGCGTTTACTTTCCGATACAAAATGTAACATCAATTGAAAATCAATAAGTTATAAAAATAAGGTACAAATAAGGTACAAATACATACTGAAATACTGTTTTTCACGGCTAAATTAGTGTTTATTCTTAATGTTCCAAAACTGAAATAAAAAAAACTTTCCTGCACCTTTTCAACTTAAAAAAGTTCCATTATTTCACGGCTGAATTTGTCCGGTGGTATGCTATCAACTTCTTGTATTTGTTCCATTATCCGCAAATATCTTTTCGTTGGTTTCCCGGCATACTGTTTTTTGAAGTGCTTTTTGTAAAGTTCGCTGTATAAGTCATCATATTTGAAATAAGCCCCAAATGTATTGTTCATTTGCCTGTACTTCTTACTTTGTGTTTGTGTTTCATACATACAACCGTTAAACGCTTCCCGGTGCAAAAAGTAACCGCCAATTGAATATAATTTACGGCAACGCTTCTTTGTTTGAGGGCAAAGGAAATACCAAATTTCGCCCAAATTCAAATTTGAACGGGTTGAGGTTAATAACACTTTATATTTTCGGGGTTTGTCCTTGTACTTGTAATTCAGTTCAATGTACGGTTGTTCGCTTCGGGTGTTTGCTGTAATTGAAATACTACCTGAACGGTTCCCGTTCCTGCTCCAGTTAATTGTACCGCTTTTTATTTGTCGGGGTGCGAGGTAGCCCCAACCCTTCAGCTTTGAAATAGATAATTGCAACGCTTCATTGTAGAGGGTTGGGAATGTATAAGGCTTCGGCATTTGAAATTTATTTTGAAAATATAACCTAAATAATTACGAAACTTGTATTTAATCAAACCAACCCTTTTTTTCTGCTCCGGGTTCGCCCAATGTATGGGTAACGCTTTCAACCTTCGGTAATACATACGGCATAAGTTTACAAAGAATGTTCAACCTTTGTATGGGGGCAAGGTCTTTGAGTGTTTCGGGTAACTGCTCCAGTTCCTTTTGCATTAAATCTTTGAGTGTTTCCCGTATGGTACCGGTCAAAGGTTTATTGTTTTCGGGCAATTTGCTTATTTCAAGTTTAAGGCGTTCAATTTGAGCTTTCATAAGGTCTTGTATTTCGTTCAAATCTTTTATTTCATTCGTACCTTCTTTGTCAAATATTGAATTTTCAATATACCTCAAAACCCATTCAAATACGAACAGTTTTTGTTTGGGTTTCAGGTTATTGGTTTCTGATTCAAACATCTGAACGGCTTGTAAAGGCGTTTCATAAAGTTCAGGCAAATTCTCAACGGCAATACTGAACAGTTGCAAAGGTGTTTCAGGGTTTTCAAAATTGCCTTGTTTTAATTCCTCACAAAGCATTTGAAAGGCGTAACCGTTCCAGTGTTCGTTTTCTGTTTTAAAATAACCCTCAAGGGCTTTTAACTCGTTTGTGTTCATTTTAATTTGTTTTTAATGTTAATACTCGTTTTAATTCCTGTAATCGGTTGAGGTAGGGTAAAAAGGTTTGTTTGCCGTTGTTCGCTTTCACGGTGGCAAGGTGGCTTTCAATGAATAAAGCATAATCTGTAATTGTGCTGCATTGGTTCATTTTTATGGGTTGGGTTGGTGGTTTAACGTTTGCAAAATAGGTTTCAAGTTCGGCAATTTCACTATCCCATTTTTGCGGTTGTTCCTTAACCTTGTCCCTGTTCTTATTCCAAAGTTCATTTGACCAGTCGGGGTTGTATTCGTATTGTGTTACCTCGTTTTCATCTGTCAATGTATCACTGTCTTGTTCCAACCATTTAATAAAATCGGTTTCGTATGTTGGTCGTACCCGCTCCGGTGGTGGTGTTCCCTGCACACCTTCACTATCAGAAAAAATAATGTTTGTTTTATTGATAACTTTAGTAACTTCAGTAACTTTTTCGGGTTCGGGTTGCTGCTCCTTCGCTTCCAAATTTCTGAACCTTCGCCAATCTAATTTTATTAAAAAGTCTGCAAGGTCGTTTCCTTTGAATTTGTCATATTCGGGTGCTAATTGCTCCAGTAAGTCCGAAAAAATAAACCGTGTTCCGGGTAAACGGCTTTCGTATTCTTTGGCTTTGGTTTCCCATTCTTTGAAGGTGCTGCCATCTTTTGAAAGGTCGGGAAATACATACACAAAACGCCCCTGCAATACTTTCAGCTTGTCAAATGAAAAACTGCTTTTATTGTAAACTGCCAACCAAATAAGACTTTCAGGTGTTTCGGGTAAACCAAAATACAACGTACCATAAACGGCTGTTTTTGGCGCTTCAACTAATGCAACGGGGTTGTTCGGGTACCTGCTCAAAAGGTGTTCGCCAAATAAACAGGTAATTCGTTTTTCCTGCTTTGTGTATGCTTCCAACCATTCGGGCAACGGCTTATTGTTATGGGTGTGGTGTTTCTCAATTATTGAGTGTAAAAAGTCGGTGCCGGTGGTGTGGTTCGTTTCATTAAATTGCTTTACCTGAATGGCTCTTATATTGCCTTTTGTATCAATAAAAGGAAAAGTATTTGCCCCTGCTCTGTAACCATTTGTAACAGTCCCCAATCTGTACAACTGAATAACTCTTGTAACTTCAGCAGGTTCAAACGGATACTGAACCCGGTAAAGTAAGTTTTGAATAAAATTATTATTTTCATATCCCTTCAATGTTAGTTTGAATGTATCAAAGTCAAAAAATACTGGTGTCTGTTCGGGCTTAGGTTTGGGCTGAATGAAATTATATTTTTGTTTTGGAATAGTAACTTTAGTAACTTTTTTTTCCTGCTCCCAAATTGCTTTTGCGTAACCATCCAAATACGGGTTGAGGTGGTACGAACATTTACTTTCACGGTCGCAACGCCCGTACTGTTCCGGTAAATAACTACCTGTTAGAGTGTCAATATAACGTACAAACGTTTTTTTACCACAATTTGGGCAAATAAATTTTTTACTGCCTTTTTCTAAACTGTATCGGTGTGGTTGGTTACTAAAGTTATTAAAGTTACTCATTGAAAAAACATTTTTTATTTGCATTAAAAACTTAATCCCGGTGCTTCAATGAATACCGCTAATTGGTTTTGTGCAACCCTATCTACAATAAATCCCAACACTCGTAACTGCTTTGTGAAATTTTTCTTTTGAAAGGGCTTTGCTCCGTCCTCAAGGCAATAGCTTCTGTATTCCGGGTAAAGGTCTTTAATTAGTCTGTAATTTGTTGAGCTGTTTTGATATTCGTTTTCATTCAAAAACATCTGCACGCTGTTACTTTCAATTTTGTATTGATCCAGTGCTTTTTGTGCTGCTTCACATTTTGAAAATCCCTTTTGCACCAGTAACCTGTTCAGTCCTTCTATTACCCAATTGAATACGCCTGAAAGTTCTGATTTAACAATCTTTTTTGCTAATTCACTGTCTTTTTCTTGTTCGGTTATGGTAACATCAAATGGAATAATTAAAAACCGTCTGAAATATGCAGCTGTATGTTCAACGTCTTTGGGTAACTCATTACAATTGAAAATAAACTTTGCGTAATCAGTCATTGAAAAGGGCTGCCCATACTTCAAACAGGCTTCAACGGGTTCGCCTGAAACCATAGCTTTGAATAAACTTGTTTCCAATTTGCCGTTTATTTCACTTGCATAGTTTACGAGCTTATTTGCAATTTTCGCCCGGTAAAAACCTTTTTCCTCTGTGAGGCTTTGCAATGAATAATTGCTTATGTTTTCACGCCCCAATAACGAGGTAACAATATCAAAAAATACTGACTTTCCGTTTTGTCCTGAACCGTATAACAGTAACGCCTTTTCAAGTTTCAACCCTTCAAACCCGTTTTTAATAAATACATAGCCTAAATATTCAGCCAAAACCCTTTGTCTTTCTTTGTCAGGCAATACACGGTTTAAATACGCTTCAAATATCGGTGCTTTTGCCTGTGGGTTGTATTCAAATGGTAGTTGGTACGTAATGAAGTCCGAACGGTCAAACGGTCTTAATTTAGTTCCATGTGGACTTATTTCGAACGTGCCGTTTTGCAAGTTAATTAGTACCGTATCTTTTTTATTTTCGGGTGTGGGTAGGTATGCCGTTGCAAGGAATTGTTTAAATAACTGCTCCCTGAATTGGTAATATCGTGCTGAAAATTTTGCAACGCCCATTTTTTCGGCTGCTTCGCCCAAAAACTTTTGAAATGTTTCTTTTTCTATTTCATTCCAATAAGTACCATTGTACAAATAAATAAAGTCATTGTTCTTGCATAAGCCCCAACGGTTTTTTTCTGCAAACAGTAAGGTGTTTTCAATTGATAAAACCAAAAAATGTTTGGTGTTCAGTTTAAAACCTTCAGTTCCGTGTGGGTTCGCCAATGTTTCAAAGTCCAACGGTTCAAACTGTTCAATTAATTGTTGCAAAATTTCAGCGTGTGGGGTGGCTTCACTTTTGCTTTTTAGTTCCTCAACGTGGTTTAAAATAGTAGCCGGGTTGATGAGGTCATCAAATACAGGGTTTAATTTGATATTTCCCTGAAAATAATTATCTTTGTATTGTCCTGTACTTACTAAGACTTCCGGGCTGTTCAGTTGGTTACTTTCCATAGTTCAGCCCTTTTTTATGGTTCAACAAATACGCTTTGGCTTCCTGCTCAATTTCAGCGTTTGATTTTTTACGCCCGCCTTTAAGATATTCCAGTAATTCAATACGGGAAAAGTACAGGCGTTTGCCTCGTTTCATTACAGGCAATTCGCCTTTTGATACCTTTGAATACATTGTTGGTACTGTAAGGCTCAAAAAAATGGCTGCTTCCTGAATGGTTAAAAGCTGTTCCGGTTGGTCGGTGGGTTCAACCGTTTGGGGTTTGTGTTTAAGGTCGAGTATTAAGTTTTCAATACTGCTTAACCTTGCTTCAATTACTTCAAATGGATTATTCATTTTGTACAAGTTTTTAAATTACTTGTACAAAGGTTTCACGGTTGCAAAGTGGGTAACCGGTTATAACCGGTTACAAAGTTTATTGATATTCGGCTTCGTATAAATTTTTTAATATTGAAACCTCATCTTTTGCCCGTCCCTGCTTATCTGTGGGCAATAATTCAATAATGCTTTCAATTAGTTTTATTTTATTGTCAAGTTTCTTTGGTGTACAAGGGTTTGGTTTTCCTTTTCTGTTTGCAAAACTTGAAAAGTATGTAAACCTTTGGAATAGTTTTTCGCCTGAGTTATGCCCATATTCTTTGGCTATTTCGTTGCCGTTTTCCCTTGTTATTTGCAAACCTTCATAAACATATTTTAAGGCTATTTGGTTAATATTCAATTTAGGTTTTTGCTTAACAATCGGTTGAGGTGGCAACTGCTCAATATTGGTTTGTTGTTGAATAGTTGAGGGGATTAAGTCATGGTTTGTTACCGTAACTTTATTGTGTCCGGGCTGAAATAATTTAAACGCTTCGCTAATATTATTTACCTGTATTGCTTTGGTTTCAAAGAGTTCAAATTCGTTTTGCTCTGTTTCTCTGAAGTAATCAAATAGGCTTTTGGTTATTTCGTCCAGTTCATTAATAAAAAGCTCTAATGATAAAAATGTTTTGTGTGTTTTCGTCCTGTACTCAATGTATTGTTGTTTGTGTTTAAAAATTTCGGGTAAATCGTCTTCATTGAAATTTTCTTTAAGTTGGTGTATATCCGTTTCAATACCGTTAAAAGTGTAAATCGGTTCATTATCAAAATTACATACGTTTAATTCTTTTGCTTTCGCTTTTATTAGTTTTGCCGTATTGTCTTGCAATATTTTGAACTTCGTTTCTATTTCAGCCTGTACCTCATCATATTTCAATTTGTCTTTGTATGTCTTTTTTGAACTTACTTTTTGTCGCTCATTAAATAGTAACTCCAAGTCCTTTATTAAATCATTGTTCAGGTTGAAATTATCAATATTTGAATGCAAGTATTCAATAAATTGAAACAGGGCTTTTATTTTCGGTGTAATCATTTGTCTTTTATACTTTAAGTGGTTACATATCTAATTTAATTTTGTCAGCTGCTTTGCGTTTGCTTTCGTCCACAATCTTAGCGTATATCTGTGTGGTTTTAAGGTCTTTATGTCCTAACATTTTTGAAACGGTGTAAATGTCCGTTCCATTGAATAGCTGTAAGGTGGCGAACGTGTGGCGAAAACAATGAAAGGTAATATTCTTTGAAATTCCGGCTGCTCCAATCCATTGAAACAGGTGTTTGTTATGGTAGGCTGAATATTCCAACCCTTCAAATACTTTGGCTGTGGGTTCGCCTTTTTCGTTTAACAAACTTACTGCCTGTTCTGAAATAGGGTAATACTCAATTCCGTTGGTTTTCTTTTGGCTGAAATTCAGGAAATACCCTTGCCCCTCAATGTATTCAAGTTCGCCCCAAACCATTTTTTGAATATCTGAAAACCTCAACCCGGTAAGGGCTGAAAATAGGGCTGCACGTTTCAATAAATCATTGTTGCACGGTGTTTTTACAAGTTTATTCAGTTCTTCAATAGTCAAGTATTCCCGTCTTGTTTCGGCTGCCTTAATGGGGCTTATTTTGGCGTTCAGGTCGGTTTGTAGTATGCCGTCTTTATAGGCTTGTTTCAATGCAGCTTTTACCTTATTGAAGTACGAAACGGCTGAATTTTGTGAAAGGGTTGTTTTGTCGCTCTTTTTACTTTTGGTAGTTAGTAGGTATTCTTTGAAGTCCTCTAAAAACTTTTCGTTAAGGTCTGCAAACTTCAATTTACCGTTGGTAAACGCTTCAATGTAATTGAGTGCTGAAACCCAATTATCGTGGTTACTTGCTTTACGTTTGTTTGCTAACTTTCTGAAATACTCAATAAAACATTGTTCGCCCTTTTCCTTTTTGCGTAACTGCTCTTTTTCGTATTCGCTGTAAATTTCAGGCTTATTCAAAAAGTTTTCCCGTTTTTGGCGTATGCTTTCGCCTATTTTCAATGTTTCCGTATTGTGCTGTTTGTCAATGGGTGTTTTTGGTTTCTCAAAAATGTAAAGCCCTAAAAATTCCCTTCGTGTGGGTTTGCCTGTTTCGGGGTGTGGTATCGGTGGGTAAAAGTCAAGGTATAAACTTTGTCTGTTTCCTGAAATTGCCTTTTGTCTTAATTTTACTTTCGTTGCCATTGTCTTTTATTATTAATGAAATCAGTTACTAAAGTTACTTTTGTTACTCTTAAAACAAAACTTTATTTTTTATGATAATATCCTATCAATTATTGTTTTTGGAACATACGAATACCAACCCTTTTTTATTTTGGGTATGCCTTCCCGTTTGATAATGTTCTGCAAGGCTGTTTCGGAAATCCTGTATTTGCTTTGTATTTCGTTAAGCGTGTAACAGTCCGCAATTTCATAAGCCCCTGCCTGTTTCCATTCCTGCAAGTCCCGTTTTTGTTGTTCGGGTATTGTTTCAATTTCGGGTATCTCATTAAAAATTTTGTCAAGATCTGAACGTCTTATAATGGTTTTTCTTTCCAGTATATTTGTGGCTTTCAGCTTTCCCGTATTAATTAATTTGTAAACATTTTGTCGGGAACAGTTTATTAATTTTGAAACGTCCGTAACAGTCAAAAACTCTTTGACTTTCAGTTCCTCAATGGACTTTGTTTTTATTTGCTTCGTTTCGGTATTTGATTTTTGTATCTTCCCGGCTCTTACTTTTTGTTTGTATGCAGCACTATTGCAGCGGTGGGAACAATACAAGGTTGTTGTGGTTCGGGCTGTAAATTCCGTTCCACAATGCTGACAAATCCGCTGTACTCGTATGTTACTACTCATTGTATTAAAACTTCACCTGTTATTTATACCTAAAGTGTTCCAATTAGTGTTAAAGTGTTCCATTTTGTAAACTATGTAAACCAAACGAGGTACAAAAAAACATCAAAAAAAACACTTTTCTAATTTGAGGTACAACAAAGGTACAAATATAAACCGAATAAACAAATAATATCACATAATAAATACAACTTATTTAAAACAAAAAAGCCCTTTTTACGGGGCTTAAAGTGGGTTTATTATTTTGTTGTTATTTGTTTGTTTTGAGTGGTTACTTTCCGATACAAAATTTCCCGAAGATATTCCCCAATATTTCATCGGTTGAAATCTGACCTGTGATTTCCCCCAGATAATGCATGCATTCACGAATGTCCTGCGAAAGAAAATCACCGGAAAGTTGGTTGTCGAGTCCCTGGTTTACGCGTTGGATGGCAAAAAGTGCTTTGCGAAGTGCTTCGTAATGTCTAATGTTGTTTACTACCACATCGCCTTGATGAATTTCGGGGATTTGTGAAGCTTTCACCAGTGCATCTATAAGTTCATCAGTATTAATGCGTTTTTTTGCGGAAATGTAGATTCTTTCGGCATCGAACGGACTGAAAAGCTCTTCAAGCACAACGAGTTCTTCGCCCTGAATTTTGTCAATTTTATTAAAAACGAGAATAATTTTTTTACCTTCTGCTCTTTTGGCAATACGTTCGGTTAACCACTCGATATGTTCGCTTATCTGCGTACAATCGATAATCCACAACACAATAGATGCTTGTTCGATTTTTTGATATGTGCGTTCTATACCAAGATTTTCAATTTTGTCTTTTGTATTTCGTATGCCGGCAGTGTCGATAAACCGAAAAGTTATGCCTCCAATAGTAACTAAATCTTCAATACTATCGCGTGTAGTTCCATGAATGTCCGAAACGATTGCTTTTTCTTCATTTAAAAGCAAATTCAACAGTGTAGATTTTCCCACGTTTGTTTCGCCTACCAAAGCCACGGGAATGCCGTTTTTGATGGCATTTCCCAAACGGAATGACTCACTCAAGCGAGTGATTACATTTTCAATCTCATTTGATAATATTTTTAATTGTTCACGGTTGGCAAATTCAACATCTTCTTCCGAAAAATCGAGTTCAAGTTCGACAAGTGAAACAAAATCGAGCAGGCGTGTACGAAGTTTTTTGAGTTCTTCTGAAAATCCACCTCTAAGTTGATTTAGCGCCATTCGATGTGCTGCTGCAGAAGTAGAAGCAATCAGATCAGCTACTGCTTCTGCCTGCGATAAATCCATTTTCCCGTTCAGAAAAGCACGTTGTGTAAATTCTCCGGGAGCAGCTAAAGTACATTCCTTTTTAAGTAAAAGTTCAAGTATTTTGTGTTGGATAAATAGAGAACCATGACAGGATATTTCAACCACATCTTCGCCGGTGTAGGAGTGAGGTGTTCTGAAAACAATGAGTAAAATATCGTCCAACGTTTCTCCCGATTCATCGATTATTAAACCGTGAATTACTTTTCCGGCTTCGGCTTGTTGCAGATTGATGCTTTTATTCAATGGCTTAAAAATTGCTTCGCAAGCATTGATTGCATTGTTACCTGAAACACGAATTACCGCCACACCTCCTGTTCCGGGTGCTGTTGAAATGGCTGCAATAGTATTTCCGTTAATGATAGAGTTAAAATTATCTGCCATCTTAGTCAGTGGTATTTAATTATTTGAGAATATATTGACAGCAAAAGTGTATCGTTTAAGAAATACTCAATTACTTAAAACCCAAGTCTTCTTTTAAATTCTATCAAGAACTGTTTCAATCAATTTAGCAATATATGGCTGATAATCAGTATTGGCAGCTTCAACCCGTCTATTCGCAATTATACAACAAACTGTCATAGCTTTATGTCCCATTAGTTTTGATAAGCCGGCAATAGCCGAACCTTCCATTTCGTAATTGGTAATTTTATATTTTCCGTATCGAAACGACTCAATTTTATCGTTTAAATGCATATCTGCAAGATCGAGACGTAACACTCTTCCTTGTGGACCATAAAATCCATTAGCTGAAATAGTTACACCTCGTAGCATGTCATCGCGTCCAATTCTATCCACTAGTTCCTTATCGGCATCAACCACATAAGGTGCAGCTAATTGTTTGTTCCAGTTAAGGTGATTACACATTGCTCTTTCAAATTCAAGATCGGAAACACTATCGCGACCTGCATAAAAATTAAGCATTCCATCGAATCCGATTGATTTTTCCGATATAAGAAAACTACCCAATGGAATGTCGGGTTGCATACCTCCCGAAGTCCCTATTCGTACTATGGTAAGTTGTCTGAATTTTTGTTTTTCGGTTCTTGTTTTCAGGTCAATATTTGCAAGTGCATCAAGCTCATTCATAACTATATCGATATTGTCGGTTCCAATGCCGGTTGATAAAACCGTTATACGTTTGCCCTTATATGAACCAGTAATAGTATTAAATTCGCGACTTGAAACTGAAAACTCCTGACTCTCAAAATAAGAAGCCACCATTGATACACGACCGGGATCGCCAACTAAAATTATATTATCAGCAAGTTGATCCGGTTTCAAATGTAAATGAAAAATACTGCCATCGCTGTTGATTATCAACTCAGATGGTGGAAAATGTTTCATAATTTAGAAAATATATATTGTTAAACGATAAATTATCCGTTGCATTTCGAAGGATAGTTGGCAAATCTACTTAAAATTATAATATTGTGCAAATAATTAAAAAAAAGAGGTGGAAGCTAAGAATATTGGTCTAGCGAGAAGCGTGAATCGGGTAGTTTGTAGATGATTGAATTTTTTATAAGCCAAGAGTCAAGGATAAAGTGCAAATGCTTCCAAAGTTAAACTATAATCTTTGTTTTGCTAATGTGAACTTCAAATATAAAAAATTTAAATTTCTTTCAACTTAAAATTTCCGGATTGTTTTTAATTTCATCTACACATTGTTTCACAAACCAGTATTTATCGTAGTCCACTCGTTTTTGCACACCGTTCCAGAAAATCAAATCGATGTCAATGGGTACAATACCGCTTTTGTTTGTAGCAGCCGAGCGCCCAAACTCATTCTCGATAAGTTTGAATAATTTTTCAGTTTCCCGGCATTTATCATCGGAAGTAAGTTTTATCGCCTGATTTAGAAATTCAGTTGTATACTTCTTGCCGACAGGTTTTGTTGTGAGCACTGTACTTTCATCAATAATTTCGAAAAAATCTGCAAGTCTGGCTTTCGCTTTAGCCAAATTTTCTTCATGATTAATATTCGTACCGAGCATTACAATGGCAGTGTTCATATATATTGGTGCTATGTTTTAGCTTCACTTCAAATTTCTTAAATTTATCAGAAACAGTAAATGAATTTATAAATAATTAACAAAAAAGCCGAAGAAAAGTTCTCCGGCTTGTAAGTTTTATAAAAAAATCGTTAGCGATAATCTTTTAATTGTTCCTGCAAACGTTTACGCGCAAGAAAAATCCTGCTTTTTACGGTTCCAATGGGCAGATTCATCGTTTGAGCGATTTCTTCATATTTAAAGCCCTGTATGTGCATAGAGAACGGAATACGGTATTCGTCGGCAAAAGCATCTATACTGTTTGTTATTTCACCAAGTGCATACGAACTTTCGGGGCTGTCGAATCCCGAGTTTTGGGGTAAATTCAGGAGGTGCGAGTCGTCCGTTTTATCTATTACGGTTTGGTTGCGTACAATTTTACGATAATTGTTTATGAAGATGTTCTTCATAATTGTAAGCACCCAGCCCTTGAAGTTGATATTATCGGTAAACTTCTCCTGGTTATCCAGTACTTTCAGTGTAGTGTCCTGTAACAGGTCTTCTGCTTCTTCACGATTGTAAGTTAGTGATAAAGCAAAATTACGCATATTACTTTGTAACGCTACCAGTTCATCAACGATGTGAAGATGTTTCATTTTTTTTTAGTGTTTTATGTGTGAATAAATGCAAGTGCTGCTTTTAACAGCCTTGTTAAGTTCAACTAAAACAGAAACTCTTAATTTCCTGTAGTAGCAAGTAATTGATCGTCAGTTGTCTATACTGAATAATTTAGAATTATAAGAACTCCTCGAAAAATTTGTTTTAAATTTTCACCACAAATATATGTGATTTTTTTTTATTTGATTACTTTTGAACAAAAAATATTTTATTTATGAATAATAATTATATTAAATTCACAATTGTAATCATTACAATATTTAGTATATTTTTGTTGCGTGCTGAAACTATTGTTTATAAAATCGATTTGAAAAAGGACATTGGAAGTACTACATGGCTTTATGTGCAGCGTGGATTTGATGAAGCAGCTAAATTAAATGCTGATATTATACTCATTCACATGAACACTTATGGCGGAGAAGTATTATATGCCGACTCAATTCGAACTAAAATTTTAAACAGTAAAATTCCTGTATATGTTTTTATAGATAATAATGCTGCTTCGGCAGGAGCACTTATTGCCATTGCCTGCAAAAAAATCTACATGCGTCCGGGTGGCAGCATTGGAGCTGCAACTGTGGTTGATGCCACCGGTTCAAAATTGCCCGATAAGTATCAATCATACATGCGTGCAACTATGCGAGCTACTGCTGAAGCCCATGGTGCAGATACAATTATAAATGGGAAAGATACGGTTATAAAGTGGAAACGCGATCCTCTGATTGCTGAAGCCATGGTTGATGATCGAACGGTAATTCCCAATTTGATTGATTCAGGCAAGACCCTCACTTTTACTACCCGCGAAGCTATTAAAAATGGATATTGCGAAGGTGAAGCCGAAAATGTAACACAGGTTATTGAAAAACATTTAGGTATTTCGGATTATACCATCGAAAATTTCAAGCCTACTACCCTAGATAATTTGAAAGGATTTTTGATGAGTTCTGTTATTCAGGGTTTGCTTATCATGTTGATTATAGGTGGTATATATTTCGAACTTCAATCGCCAGGCATTGGTTTTCCTCTTGGAGTGGCTGTAGTGGCAGGTGTTTTGTATTTTGCACCGTTGTATATCGATGGTCTCGCCGCTAACTGGGAAATTCT
>CAYNGF010000038.1:8406-30394 GCA_964396515.1 uncultured Paludibacter sp. | reverse complement strand
TGAATTATAATATATACATGTATATAATACATACAGACAGACATCACACAGACAGAGGAGACCAGCCGTGCTTAATTTCACTTATTCGACCGAGATCATTCAGCCAAAGCCCGGGATTTATCAACTGGTTGGAACAATGCCCGCATATATGCAGCGATTGATATTCCTATCGCTTGCAACCGCCCAGGAAGCCAAAGCCGAAGCCATCCGAGTATTGGAAACCGGCACAGAGCCACTTGACGGATCAAAATTCACCCGCGCCTATCTTGCAGGCATCCGGGAAATCGCATAACCCCCACCAGCCACCAGACAAAAGGAGACCAGACATGACCACGACCATCAGGCAGCAGAACGAAAGATTTTTGGAGCAGGAACGCAAAGAGATAGCCCTCTCGATGACCCCCGCGCAAATCGCCGCAGAAATCCGCCAGACACTTAAGCACGAATTCCCAGAATGGAAATTCAGCGTAAGTACCCGCTCGTTTGCTGGCGGGTTTGAAATAAATGTCTATTTACTGGAAGGACCCCGTAAAGTTTTTACAGTAGATACCATCACCAACGCCACAGGGTACACATATCCGATTAATGGACACTTTGAAATCAACCAATACCATCCCGAATTTATGGACGAATACTTAACGCCCGAAGCCGTCAAGATGATGACCCGTGTCATTGATATCGTCAACCGCCGCAATTGGGATAAATCAGACCCTCAAACCGATTATTTTGATGTGCATTACTATACCACCATATCAATCGGAAGATGGGACCGCCATTACACAATCAAATAACCCCACGCCCGGGACAACACCCGGGCAGGTCTGCCGGTGATAGCCCGGCACTGATGAGCCCAGCAGGGCGAAACCACAAGGAGCAGAGAGATGAATAACGCACAGAGAGCAGACGAAACCCGAGCATATGACATAAGAGCATTACGCGAGAGAATAAAGATTCACCGAGAATCTATTGAACAAAAAGAAAAATTATTTATGACCCACCGCCCCACTGAGAAAGAACGCCTAGACTATTGGCGAGAGCGCGATTTATTAAAAACGCTTGAATCGTATGAATGGAAGTTATCATGACATCCATCAAGCAATGCCGCGAAATGGTAGAGTTTTTTCATGATGACTTGATCCGATCCGTTGAAGCACAGGCGCAAGCCGAACGCCTATTATACGCCGAGCAGGTCGCAGGAGACCCCGCCGGGTTGGTCCAAGACCTTATCATACAATGCCGGGAGGCGCAGTTAAGCACCTGGGAAGCATACGAGCATTACAATTATGCCCGCACAATACTCAAAAGAGCAGAGGCGAAGCCATGACCCCCACCCAAATCATAAGCGAATTAGCCTTTAAAGGACTGGAAGGCGTCCAGGTTGGTCAGTGGTGGATGATATACATAGGCAGGACCGACCGCACCCTAACCAGCCCCGGATCAATTGGCGACCGCCAGCTATTCACAACCGCCGAGGTTATGGATATAATCAATTCAGACACGCCAGCAGATGACGAGGATTGACACATGAAGAAACCGATCCGCAAATCACCAGGCAGACCCACACAGATACCAGGTCTAATCAAGACCCCAATTTTTCTCACCGCCCAGCAGCGCGACTGGTTAGCCAGGCAGGGCGACAGCATGGCAGCGGTTGTCAGACAACTGATTGACGAAGCCATGAAACGACACCCGTGAGGGTGTCGTCTGTTTTAACATTCGGTGTCGCTCTGGATTCACGCGCCAACTACAACCGCCACCGATCCGCCGGTGATGCTTTGGCATGCGCCGCTTGTGTATATATTTAGCACCAGACAACTTCGCGCTGGTAAATAAAACTGACCCCTTGACAATATTCTAAATATGCCTATACTGATGTATAGAAATAAATACAGGAGTACACATGAAGAAACAGCGCACCTTTACCCTCAAAGACGAAACACACCGCAAGTTGAAAAAACTGGCACACGCTGCCGAAACCAGCATGTCCGCCTGGCTGGACGATGCCGTTGAAAAAGCCTTTTCTGCCATGCCCGCCAGCCCATCCTACGAGCAGCCGTTGCCTAAACAGGCTGACACACAGCCAGCAGAGGAGTGATCCATCATGCGGAAGAATAAACCCTTCCAGTATGTCAGACCCAGCACCACCTGGGTTGACGTTGCGCTTGCAGCAGCCAAATTCGTTTTCGGCTTCCTGTTTGCGCTTGTTGTCATCTATTCGCTGCTTGCCATCTTTGGCAGACCCTGAAAGGAGACCTAATGCCAAAAGAAATTTGCCCGAACTGCCATAAAGAGGTTGAGCCGAGATTGTACTCAACCGGTCACGCCTGGGTAGACATGGACGGCAGCGCAACCGACAACTTCAAGGACCACCTGCGTTGCCCCGCCTGCGGCGAGGATTTTCCAGAACCAGCCCCAACCCCCATCCCAGCCATCAACGATGACCCGCCCCCATTCTAACAAGGAGAACAGACATGATTACAGCAGGCATCAATTACGTTAGCGAGAGAGACGAACTCCATCCAGCCCCAGCCATCACCCCTCGCCGGGTCCTGCCGCCTTCGTTATGCGCTGCGCTGCAAGCCGAACATGAAGCATGGGCAGCCGTCAACCGCATTGCAGACCGCCTTGAATGTTACCAGGGCGAATGGAACGATGCCGGTCATCAGGCATTGATCCGCCAGACACGCGAAGCGATTGAACACGCCAACGCCTGCACCGCACGCTTGCGCGACCTGCAAGACGCTTACCACCGCGGTGAATTGACCGAATAAACCAAAACCCCCTCGCCAGCCAGCGAAGGGGTAAAGGACAAGCAGACATGACAGAGAGACGTGCAGATTATAGCACACGCACCCGCTCAAAACAAGTACAGGAGAACTCAATGGAACATGCAATAGAACGACCCGCAACCATCTCACCCGCCACCCTTGAAAAAGTGCTGATCGGTGGCGACTTATCCAAACTATCCGAAAGCCAGCGCGTGGAGTATTACGCGCAGACCTGCACCAGTTTAGGATTGAACCCCCTCACCAAGCCGTTTGATTACATCACCCTGAATGGCAAGCTCACGCTGTACGCCAAGCGCGATGCTGCCGACCAACTGCGCCGCATCTATGGCGTGAGCATCACCAAACTGGAACGCGAACAGATGGGCGATGTCTATGCCGTCACCGCCTACGCATCCCTCCCGGATGGACGCACCGACAGCAGCATGGGCGCGGTCAACACCAAAGGACTGGCAGGCGAAGCCCTTGCCAACGCCCTGATGAAAGCCGAAACAAAAGCCAAACGCCGTGTGACCCTATCCATTTGCGGTCTTGGTATGCTGGATGAAACAGAAGTGTCCAGCATCCCCGCTGCCTATCCCGTCACTGTCCATCCCGAAACCGGCGAAATCATTGACGCAGAACCGTCAGAGCCAACCGTACCACCCATGAAATACGAAGAAGCCGCAAAGGTTGTCAACAGCAAGGGTGTTGCGTATGGCGAGATTGACCTTGAAACGTTGCGCCACATGCGCCGGTCATTAACAAAACACATTGCCACATGCAAACCAGAAGAGCGCAGCGAACTGGAATACAAGCTGGCTGCCACCATTGCCGTCATAGACCGGCTGACCGCTGGCGAACCTGTCCAACAGCCTATGATCTAAACATCATCTCTCCTCCTGAAAGGCTGGGCGGTATTCCACTAACCGCCCAGCCGCAGGGAGAAGGATAAGCACACATGACAGACATCAAAGAAATTCTACATATCAACGAGCTGCCAAAAGAGATTGTGTACCAGACTTACCAGGCATCTAACGTGACAGACTGCCTTGATTCGTTTTTCAAATACTTCAAGCGCGAACCTAATCAGGTTTACGTCATCAACCAACCAGCCACAAAGACCGGCACAGCACAGGTGACCGTCTTTTGCGTAGTAGGAGTAAAGCCATGACCGTCAGCGTCTTTTCTGATGACGGCAGGCGCATTGGTCAGGTGGAAGGTAACACATTCACCAAGCGCGTCAAGGGCAGCAGCCACTTCATCCGCATCCCATTCAAATCTATCTCGTTTGACGTGTCATCAATTGACCGCGCCGAGCGCGAAGGTGCGAATCAAGTAGACGTACACGATACCGAAACAGGCAGGCACTATCGCATGTCGTTTCGTAAAATCCGCACCTACAAACCTATCAACCGCCAGGGCGACCTGCGCTACCTGATCCCAATACAAGACTTCAACAAGCCGGAAGAAGAAGCCAAACAGATGAGGCTCATCTAATGGCTCGTAAGCGCACATTCATCAAGGTCAGAAGCGGGCTGCTAGAACCCAAGCACCGCCGCAAAATGGGTTCTGCTGTGTGGCTGTACCTGTATATCCTTGACCGCGTGAATTGGGATGACGGCATCCTGCATGAGTGGATTGACGAAAGTGTCGCCTACGAACTGGATATGTCCGTCTCAACCGTGCGCTACCAAAGGCGCAAGCTGGAAGATGAAGGCTATATCCAGTCACGCCAGCACCAGTATTACCTGTCCATCACCGTTACAAACTACGACAACCCAGCCGGTCAGGGTGATAAAAGTTTGACACCCTCAAAAATTCAGGGTGATAAGCAGGGTGACAATCAGGGTGACAATCAGGGTGATCAAAACTTAACACCCCTACATATAGATTCAGACTTACAGACTAACAGACTAACAGACAAGAGCGTGCCGCGCGCGCCTGAAATAACTGAAATAATCCCCGATGAAATTATTGACTACGAGGCAGTCACCGGCTTCAAACCTTACCGCGCCCAATGGAATGTCATCATCCCAGCCATGCAGTACATCCAGCGCAAAGACCGGGTAGCCTATCTCCGCCAGTATTTTACCGAGATGGTGTCAAGAGGGCATAACCCCAACGCCCTGTTCTGGCTGACTGAATGGGCGCGGGATGGAACTATCCCTACCACTCGCAAAGGCAAAGAGGCGAAGGTCGTTGACGAGCAAGCCAGCCGCTACCAATACATTCACGGAAAATATGGCAATGTCGGAGAGTACTAATGGGTAAAAAGAAAAACGATCCAGAAGTTTCAGCAAAGGTACTTGCAATTTGGCAATACCTGTACGACCACCCGGAAGGTGTGACTGAGTCAATGCTGCTGCGCGATATGCACATCCACCGCAGTATCGCCATGCCACTGCTTGAAAAACACGGCTACCTGACCTACATGGACGACAAACTGCGGATCTATCCGTACAAAAAGGTGGACCTGACCCCTATCCCGCCAAAGTCCATCCCGTACTACTTCACGCGATGGTTGGTAGACACGGAGGCAAGCGATGAAAAAACAATCTGATGCCGATGTCATTGAGTTGTATGTCTATCTCGGTTTTCTTGCGCTGCTTGTCCTGTACATTTGCATCACGAGGCAGCCATGAGCAGCGCAGCACTTGCAGAAGAACTGACCGAAATTCATACAGACATATTGCGTAAAACATTCAGTCACCTGTGCGATGAGGCGTTTACGCTGTACACCACCTGGCTAAAACTTGAAATTGCTGACAAGTTTTCAGCAGAAGCATTATCAGCCTGGGAAGATTACAAGGCGCATATCCGCACCTGCGCCGCTTGCAAGGAGCCGAAATGAAATTCGGCAGCCTGTTCACCGGTATTGGTGGGTTTGACCTTGCATTTGAGCGGGCGGGTATGGAATGTGCCTGGCAGTGCGAGATAGACAAACACGCCCGCAACATCCTGAAACAGCATTTTACAGCGGAGGTTCACGAGGATGTCAGAACAATCGGAAAGCACAACTTACCAGCCGTTGACGTTATTTGCGGAGGTTTCCCATGCCAAGACTTGTCCATTGCCGGAAAGCGGCAGGGTCTTGCTGGAAGCAGGTCAGGACTATGGTGGGAGTTTGCAAGAATTATTGACGAGATTGAGCCAAAGTGGGTTATCGCGGAAAATGTGCCAGGTCTTTTATCCAGCAACGGAGGGCGAGACTTTGCCGCCATCGTTCAATGGTTGGCGCAGCGCGGGTATGGCGTTTGCTGGCGGGTGCTTGACGCTCAATACTTCGGAGTTCCCCAACGGCGCAGGCGTGTGTTCATTGTCGCAAGTCTTGGAAGTGGACGTAGCGCAGAGGTACTATTTGAGCGCGAAGGCGTGTGCTGGGATACTCCGCCGAGCAGAGAAGCGGGGAAAGGAATTGCCTACGCAATTAGAAAAAGCCCTTCGCATAGTGGCGACAAAGGAGATGGTGGAATAAATACCACTCTTGTTTCTTGCACAGCCGTCGTTAGTGATGGATCGCCGTCACTAACCTGCAATCATGAACAGCCGATACTGTTTGACCACAGTAAGTCAGCACAATTCAAATTAGACGTTAGCGTCGGCGTATCGCCGACGCTAACGAAAGCGCACAGCGACCATGCCACTATTACAAGGCAATTAGTCCGCCGCCTTACTCCCGTTGAGTGCGAGAGGTTGCAAGGCTTTCCTGACGGCTGGACGGCAGGGCAGGCGGACAGTCACCGGTATAAGCAACTTGGCAATGCCGTTGCCGTGCCTGTTGTGGAATGGATAGGCAGGCGGATTGTGGAGGCGGAATGACTGAACACGATGAGCAAGTCGCTGTCATGGAGTGGGCTGCGCTGATGTCCACTACCTATCCCGGTCTGGAACTGCTATTCGCCATTCCCAACGGCACGCGCACCACCTACGGCGTAGCCCGCAAGATGCGGCTGGAGGGCGTGAAGAAGGGCGTACCTGACCTGTTCCTGCCCGTGCCAAAAGGCAAGTTTCACGGCTTATTCGTGGAGATGAAAACGGAAACAGGACACCCATCCCCCGAACAGAAAGACTGGCTGAAAGCCCTCGCCCTGCAAGGCTATTGCGCCGTGATATGCAAAGGCGCAGACGAAGCCATTGCCACCTTCACCCGCTACATGGAGCAGGAATGACAGCCACTATCTTGCAAGGCGACTGCCTATCCATACTAGCAACGCTACCCGACCAGTCGGTACAATGCTGCGTCACGTCACCGCCTTACTATGGGCTGCGTGATTACGGTGTAGAAGGACAAATCGGGTTAGAGGAAACGCCAGATGCCTACGTTGCAAAACTAGTCGCCGTGTTCCGTGAAGTCCGCCGTGTGTTACGTGATGACGGTGTACTTTGGTTAAATTTAGGCGACTCTTATGTCAGCAATCCTGGTGATAGGGCAAAAGTAGGCGGGTTTCAAGGCAATGCGTCACCTGAAAGAATTGCAGCGGAATCGTCAATGAGTATGAATAAGCACACTAGCGGTCTAAAACCAAAAGACCTAATCGGTATCCCCTGGATGGTAGCCTTCGCCTTGCGAGCTGACGGGTGGTTCCTCAGGCAGGATATCATCTGGCACAAGCCGAACCCGATGCCGGAGAGTGTCAAAGACAGATGTACTAAAGCGCACGAGTACATCTTCTTGTTGGCGAAAAGCCAAAAGTATTACTACGATGCGGAGGCGGTTATGGAAGATGCCGCAGGCGGGCGCGAGAGATTCGGTGGCGCAAAATACGGCGATAAGGGATTAGACAAATCTCGCAATGACACAGCCCGTTTTGATGAAACGATAGTTGATACCCGCAACCGCCGTTCCGTCTGGACTGTGACGACCAAACCTTTCAAGGGAGCGCACTTCGCAACGTTCCCACCTGACCTGATTGAGCCGTGCATACTGGCAGGCAGCGCAAAATGTGACACGGTGCTTGACCCTTTCAACGGAGCAGGCACAACCGGCATGGTAGCACTCAAACATGGGCGCGAGTATATCGGCATTGAACTCAATCCTGATTATGTTGAGATGACACACAAACGACTGGCAAGCGTGCAGGTGGAACTATGAACCGCGACTGGCAGATACTCGTTGAGAACAGCATGGATTTGCGCAAGGTGATTGACTGCCTGACGCCTGGCGACCGCGCGTTTCTCATCCTCGTCTGCAACGGGCTAACACGCTTTGAAATCGCCTGCCTTGTCGGTGCGCTGGCTAACAAAAACATCACCGTTGACGCTATTCACCAGCGGGCTAGCCGTATCCGCAAGCGCGTCATTGCCATACTGCAAGAGGAGAATGAAACGGAATGACTAAATCCACCACCCGCAGGGTGATCCTTGTAGACCTGTCCGACACGCATGCGGGCAGCAAACTTGCCCTCATGTCACCCGAAGCCAGACTGCATGACGAGGACGAGAACGGCAATCTGACTGATTACGTACCCGAACAAACCGCCTCGCAACGCCATTTGTGGAACACGTACCTTGAAAACATCAACTTCACAAAGGATTACGCAGGCAAAGATGAAATCCTGGTCATCCACAACGGCGACTTGACGCAGGGCATGAAGTATCCTCGCGCGCTGGTCAGCACCCGCATATCCGATCAGGTGGCAATCGCGGTAGAAAACTTATCCCCGTGGCTGGAATTGCCAAATGTCAAGCACTTGCGTATCACGGTTGGCACGGGTGCGCACAACCTCACCGAAGGCGCAACCGAACTGCTAGCCGCCCAGGTGTTGAAAGAGAGGTTTCCAAAAAAGAGCATTGAGGTCCTGTATCACGGCTTGCTGTTCGTCAACGATGTGCCGATTGACTACGCTCATCATGGACCTTACCCAGGCAGTCGCGCATGGTTACGCGGCAATGTTGCCCGCTACTACCTGAAATCGCTGATGATGGAAGCGGCAATGTCAGGCGCACCCATCCCAAAACTGGTTATGCGGGCGCATTACCACACGCCATTGCAGGTGTCAGAGAACATCACGGTACACGGTGAGTTTGTTGAATCAACCTTGCTCATCAGCCCGTCATTCTCAATGCTGGACGACCATGCGCACCAGGCAACCCGCTCAGCCGACACCATCACCAACGGCATATACCTCGCAGAACTACTGCCGCGCACAATAAGCCGCATCATCCCCCTGTTCAAGACAGTGGACATCCGCACACAGGAGACCTTATGACAGACGACATAGCCAACGAAGTCAACGCCATGCTGCGCGAACTCGCCGAACGGGCAAACACACCCCTTAAACAAGACGAGATTACCGTCAAGATGCTGATGGAGACACAGGGGATAACCTACTACCAGGCAGACAGCATATTGAAATCAGCCGAAGCCACTGGCGAGATGACCAGCCGCACCGCATACGACCCAATTACCAAGCGGTCAATCAAGGCTTACAGAAAGGCGCAGAAATGACAGCAGAGAAACTGACCGACAGCAACGGCAATACCTACTACCGCTCAGGCAACCTGTGCGGCGGAAGAGAAGGCAAGTGGATTGAGGTGTGGAAGCCAGAGGATGCCGTATTGGAGGACGGTGTTATCCTGTTGCGCTTTCACCATGAAGAGAGCGAACTCGTACTGACCCGCCTGAAAGCCGGCGGATCAACCAACGTCAGACCGGAAGATATCCCGGCAGCCATTGAACTTTTGCAGACAATCAGGGAGCAGAAATGACAGACACAATTCAACAGAAGTTAGACGCGCTGGACGACCTCAACATGCAAGCCGAGTGCTTGCGCATTGACTACGAAGAGAAGCGCAAGGCGATCCTTGCCGCAGTGCAGGCAGACCTTGACGCGCTGGATGCAGAGTACCAGCCATTGAAAGATACGGTATCAGCCAATATCACCGCCCTGGAAGCAGAAATCAAGTCAGATGTGCTTGAACACGGCGAGACCGTCAAGGGCGCACACGTTATGGCGGTCTATGTCAACGGGCGCGTGTCATGGGATACCAAGAAACTGGACGGCATGATGTCGCTCATCCCGCAGCTCGCCGATGCCCGCAAGCAAGGCGAACCCAGCGTTCAAATCAGGAAGGCAGGCTAGCCATGACCACCCCCGCCGAAATTGTTGCCGATTATCGCAAGCCACAGGTCATGACGTATGACGACCTGCTTTACCACGCCGAGCGCATGGCAGAGTGTCTTGAACAGTTGCGCAAACGCATTGACGAACTGGAAACCGCATTGGGGTGGTATTTATGTGAAGACCACAAGGAGGTTGAGATGGGAGTTCTTGAGGGCGTATGGAAGCGTCCTGCACACAAAGCATTGATTGGAAGATTCGAGGTGAAACCATGACCGACCTACCAATGTTACGTTGCGATATTTGCGGCTGCGCTGTCAGTCAGGTGAAATCAGTATTTGTATGCGAGCGTTGTCAGGAAGGCGAGTTGAAACCAGGCGACCCTGGCTACGACTGGACAGATATTTTCCTTGCCAGATTAGAAATCAAATCGCTACGCGCCCGCGTTGCAGAGTTGGAGGCAGCGCAGCGGTGGATACCGGTGACAGAACGGCTGCCGGAAGATGATACCGTTATACTTGGTCTGTTCATGGAATATTCCCGCCCGCAGATATGCGCGTTTAGACGGTACGGCAAGGGTTGGATTGAAGAAAACGATGGTGATACTTACCATAGCGGCATTACCCACTGGATGCCGCTGCCACAACCGCCGAAGGAGGTGGATGGATGATTAGGATGATGAGGGAAGTGATGATAGGTAAGCATTTTAGAGAAGGCATTGGAAGGTCAATCTGCGAGTATTCTTCAAGTGCATATCCGAATTGGGCATATGAAATTTGGTGTACCGCGCTTGGAGACCAATATGCCGCAGAAGAGTACCCCAAAAACTCATTTATGCGCCTGTGGTTGATTGTCCTGGCTGAAATAAAACTGTTCCTGTTCGGTTGGTGGTGGTATCCATTGCTACCATACGATTGGTCATCACCGCGCGGCAATAACGCGGAACACTTGTTCACATGGTGTTTATCAGAATTTGACGAAGAGGACATCACCGCCGATTTTCTACGGTTGAAGGAGGTGGAGGGATGAGTGCGCAAATTGTAATCACAATCGTTGATAACGAAGATGGAACGACTAACATCAAACAAACTGGAACATCCGACAACACGTTATTGCACGAAACTTATATGATGCTAGAAATTATGGTGGGTGTCCAGACCATTATCAACGGCATGGGAGGCACGATTGTTAGTGAAACCTGTATGAAGGGGGTGGAGGGATGACCCTAACCCATGACGAGATTGCGGGGATGACGTGCAAAGATGTTAATGAAGAAATCGGCATATATCTCGGCACAATCAATATTGACTGCACTCCGCCACAAGTGCCTGACTACTGCCACGACTGGTCACACGCCGGACGGCTGTTGGAGATGTTTGACGACTTCGCATTGAGCAGGCGTGGCAATGTGAGCGAGTGTAGCGTTTTCACAGAGCGCGGCGACATTGACCACACCGCCCCAACCGCACCCGAAGCCATCGCCCGCTGCTGGCTGGAGTGGTGGGAGGTGACGCATGAGTAGTATGTCTGTTTTACTTCCCGGCAGAGTAGACCCATTATTCATTAAGCAGATTGCGAAAACGCTTGCAGTACAGGTGATTATCAAACCGACCGACCAAATTGTATTTGTTGAAAACGAGATATATTTTCCAGTCAGAGTAGATGGGGACGATGAAAACATCAAAGCCTTTGAAGGCATTGCAACCACAACTTTGATGAGTTTCAATGATTATCTACGCTTGCAGATTGTTGGCGCAAGTTTGCCCGATGTTGAAGCACTTGAAATAATAAAACGTGGTGACGCATGAGTAACATCAAATTGATAATGGTGGGAGGTGACGCATGAGTAAACACGTCAGGTCTATCACGATTGAGTTTGAGCGGATGCCGGGATTGCTTGGGGCGTTACATATTGAGTTCAGATTACGGCATCGTAGAGTACATGCTATTGTAACGTACCCTTATCCGCTCTACGGAATAAAAGGCGATATCCGTGTAGGCGCAACCGTTACAGACTGCGAAATTGAAAGAGGAATGAGATTAGCAGTTAAAAAGGCATTGTCGTATCGCGGACAATATATCTATAAGATGTTTCGCCGCTGGATGTGGCTGGCGAAGGCGGCGCATGAGTGTAGGAAACACACGAATTGTATTGAGTGTCCGTTTATGGATGATGATATTCGCTGCGATAGCGACTGGATGAATGGAAAGAACCCACAGGTGAAGATTGAGAGCGAGTTCGGGCGCGTGAAGGTGAGGGTGACGTGATGCTTGAATCGCTTGGTTATTTACTGTTAGGTTATGTCTTTGGGCAAGTGTTCTTTTGGTTTGGTTATGCAGTCGGGTTAGGGCTGCTGAAACGAGATAAATATGACTGACTTTCTATGGACTGTATTTGCCCTCTTATGTGTCGCGGTATTTTGCTTCGCCTGCGGATATGGGATGGGAAAGTTGCGCGATGTGATTACCCGCCGCTAATACTTTCGTACTACTCCATAAAGGCAAGTCAACATTTTTTGTCTATTATCATAAACACAATCCCCCGCTCATCACGGGGGATTGCTGCGCCAGCGACTTACACTGCTTACGTTGCACTGGCTAGCCTGATTGGTACCGGCGACCACATATGCAGCCGCATCAGGCTCATAAACGACCCGTCTCGGTCGGCTGCCTTGCGGCTCGCCCGGCGGGTACTGTTACCCATATTATACCACAAGGAGCGCATCACTGCGCTCCCGTTGTTTCGCCAGTATAGGACGCCTACGCGCCACACGGCATGAAACCGAATTTTGCTGGCAATTTTCCTGAAATCGTATCACTACGATTTCGGATGCTCCTCTCACACGTGGTGAGTGAGTGTGGTTTGCTGTGACTGGTAGTTTTATGCCATATTGCCGTTAGGCATGACAGGCAACCATTGACTAGATGGAGGTGATGCACCCACCAGCAGGGCTGCGTGTTATCAGTGGCTAGTCAAGCCTCCGCAACTTCCCACTAACTCACAGCAACCGCCTGATTGGTACGCAATGCGCCCGCATCAGGCTAAATGTACGGTCAGGATTCGAACCTGAATGCGGTATCTTTCAACCAGTAGTTGTGTGTCCCACCACACCGCCGTACATCGGATAGAACTCCCTCACGAAGTACTTATATTATACCACATCCGCCATTCGTGAGGGTTATTCTCACGTTTGACCTATCACTTTATTGCATTAACTTATCACTTTTGTTGACTTATTGCCACAACTCCGGATGCGCCGCCCACAACCGCGCCAGCGCGTCATCAGGCACGTCCACCGCGCCGCCGTCAGCCAGCCCAAACCGCCGCCGCAGCTCCGCCTCGCTGCCGTTGAACACGTCCAGGTCAATCCGGTCAGGCGAACCAGTCAGCCAGCCCCCGCGCCACCAGACGTTGAAATTTTTGGCATGTTATTCAGTCCTTTCTAAATAATCTTTCCACAATATCTCCAACGCATTTGCCGGAGGAACAACTACTGAGACAGTGGTATATCCTGCCATCCACGCTTCCATCTCTTCGACTGACCCATTGTAGATGTTGATATCAATGGGCCTACCGCTGCATCCCGGCAGAATATAGCGGTCTGCTGTGCATTGCCACAATTTCACGTGTCCGGGAGCTTTGCCGCTATCAGGTGCCCACATCAGGGTATTCAATTTAGCAATCAATTCATTCCAAGTAATGGTTACTTTGCTATCTGGATACAGCGCGAATGGGTACCGCGCCCACCAATACTCACTAGATGGCCATGGAGTGACTGCGTCTAAGAACCATGCACCAGTATAGACAGTAATTGCCCACTTCGCTTGGGCCAGAGCCATGAACTCTGCCAGTTGTTTGCCATACGCTTGGGGGGATAGCATAAAGTACTTCACTTCCACATCCACAAACACTCGGCCAGTCGGGGGACAGTTAGCGGCCAACCACTCGAAGTTTTCTTTCCCACTTACCCACGGATTGTATACGAAATAAGGAGCACGAGCAAAGTTCTCTACCTGATTCCACTGATTATCGAAGTTCTCATCCTTGTGGTGCCCGCCATTCATATCATTCAGGCGCACAATGAAGCCCTCAACGCCCGCCTGCCTGAGCAGAGCCTCGTCAATTTCCAAGCTTCCCTCCCATACATCCACAAGGATAGGGTATTTACAGGTAGTCGTGGAGGTCGGAGGTGTTACCGGAGTCGGAGTAATCGTGTAATCAATATAATTCATATTGTACGCCGCTCCCCACATCCAGATAGACTTAAAGGGTCCAATCCATGTTGGCATGGTGTCCCCGAACTGGAACATCCATAACTTCACCTTGGCGTTAGTGATAAGATTCTTGAACGAAGTCATATCATCCCCGCCGCCCGGCTCCAATACCTGCTCCAACGAAGACTTGTTGAATCCCAACACCACCGCCGGGAACTTATCCACATCGATAATGAACTGCTTGAAGTAGGCAGCGAAATCCCCGCGAACCACATGAGGTGTGCGCTCACTCCCCGGGAATACAATAGCAGGTGGGAGTTCAAACGTTCGCTCAGTCTTGTACCAATGTAATAAATCTAAAATCTGATTGGCGTAAGAGATGGAACCATCTTCTAGTGTCAGAAAGAATCCAACCTTTTTCTTCAGGGATTTCAAACTCTGATAGAATTGAATAAGATTCGGATTATCATGCCCACTATGACTGCATAGAATATATGCGCCGTCATATGCAGCCAACTGTGCGGCTGTTGGATTATCCCACTTCCATGTCCCGCTGACCAGTTTACCCCCAACAGTTAATATTTTTTCCATGAATCTATTTATCCTTTCGTAGTTTAGATAATGTCTTCGCCAGAGCCGCTTGACGTTTGGTTTGAGTGTTCGCCTTGGAGCCCTTCTTTAGGACCGAAGAGGCGTACTCTGATACACTTTTGCCCGCGGCCTTTGCTTTCTTGGTAAACGCACCCGGATGTTTGATGGCTTTCCTTATCCAATTGGGCATTACTCTCCCTTCATAGTATGTGGATACGGGACCGGTGTTGTAGGTCATCAGTCCGTTGCCTGCTTTCCCCAGATATGTGCAAATGTCGCCCGATAGTCTCTGGAACTGGCATTCTTTCCGTTGACTTTAATTTTGATAACGTGATAGCCGCTGGACGCAATCGTTACAGCGAATGAATCTGTGTAAGTAGCCGCCTTTGCTGCGTACCAATCGCGTCCAGTTGCCACGCTTGACCCGTCCACGTACCAGTCAAGTTTTCCACCATCGGTCACTTTTCGCCCAAGATGATAAAACGTATAATTTCCGGCTTCGATAAACACGCTAAACGTATATTCGTCACCGTTATTAGCGTTTTCTACGGTCGGACCAAAAATACCGTTGTATAAATTTACGCCGTCCGGAATAAGCGAAAATGTCATAGTCACCGACGTTGTGATTTCGTCACCCATCACCGAGAACCGCTTGGGATACGTCAGTGTAGGTATCTCGCTCGCCAGTGCAAGGCGTGATGCCGTGCCGCCGCTAACCTTCTGATACACGCCGTCAGACTTCGCATACAGCGCACGGTAGCCAGCGGAAGGTGATGAGGGGTCTGCGCCTTCGGTTAGTGTGATGAGGGCGGTATTGACTGCGCCACGCTTGACAGTCAAACCGCCATCAACAGTCAATTCGGGGTCAAATTGGATCTGATAAGTCGCCTCGCCACTTAAATCGCAAAAAGTCAGGTCGTCAACGTGAATATATCCAATCGGGGTTGTTGCAACGGCGCGTTTTCCCCAATAATTCAAGTTTATTTTTGCGGTAACTGCTCCAGTTGGCGCAATTCCAGACCACACGGCATGAATATCATGATAATCAGGGGTATCCGAGATTGAATACGCTTGATTAACGACTACTGTTGATATAAGAGCATCGGATACATCGTACCAAGCTATTCGCAATCTTGACCATGCAATATTGGAGGGGCTTCCAGCTAGTGCATAAATATAAGCATGATAGATAAAGTAATAGGTCGTGCCTTCGGTTACGTTAATTGCGTCAGAATAATCATTTCTGTCATTGTATCCTGAATATGAAAACCTTAAAAATTTACTTACGAAAGTTCCAGACGCTGATTGAACTACCGTGTAGTTATTCGTCCAGTTAGCAGGCGTAGACCCTACTGTGTCTGATTCAAACGTTCCGTTAGTCAATAAATTACTACCATAATCCGGAGAATAACTTTTGATGGTTAGTGACGGAACGCCCGTATCTGGTCCGATTTCCATTCCAATATTTACGTGTCGTGTTGCGGTTTCTGTTGAACCCTCCATAGTTATTAAATTTCCTACGCCCGTAAGGTTGATTCCCCCGTCATCCATAATCGCAGCCCCGCCCATAAAATAGGCTTTGCCAGTCGCCGCATCCAGCCCAAACTGCAACACACCCGCGTTCACCCCGCCGATGTTGTAGGTGCTGTCGCCAAACGTTTCGCCTTCCGCGCTGATAAAGCAGCCTGAAAAATCAATGTCGGTCGGTTCAAGCGTTGCGCTGTCTTCGGTTGCCGCAATAAACCGCCCGGCTCGTATCTCCACGTTTCCGGCAAATAATACGTCACCAGAAATTTGCTGCACCCGACCGCCCGTTGTCCCGTTGATTGGGATACCTGGCATATTCACGCCGCCATACGAGTTTAATTCGTCAGCCATTACAACACCTTCCTTTTTATCGCTTCATACGCCTTATCAACTGTTGATGTTTCTTCCTCTTCAAGGGCAACCGGCTTTGACCAGTAGCCTCTTGTCGCTGCCTCAACTTGCCACATCTTCAACTTGCTTTCCATCTCTTTCTTGCCTCCGTGCCAGTATGCGCCCTGCACATAAACAGGCGTTGGCTTCGGTTTCGTGTACACAATAAAGTCAATCACCTGCCCGCCCAGCACCCGCCCGCCTCCCCACGAATACTGATAAGCGTAATCCAGCCCTAACTTGTCCAGCGCAGCCGCCACGTTCACTTCGTTCTGGCTGCCTGCCATCACACCCTGAATAGTGGCAACCGTCATCACGCCTCCATCAGTGTAAAGGTGACTTTCGTTTTTACCTTGCGACTGGCATCCACCACCGCTTCAACCACCTGTATCGTGCCGGGTTCAACAAACACGCGCTTGTTGTCAAACAGTCCAAATACGCTGTGCAGTGTCAAAGGACACGGTGTGCTATCGCTATTCGCCCATGTGTTCATTTGCGTTCGGATGGATGACGCAGTAGTCGTTTCTTTTTCGCCTACCCGATCCACGCCGTAATCTTCAACAATCGCCGTGACTGTCCATGCGTTCTTCACCGGCAGCCGTATCACCGTGTCCACCAGAAAAGACTTGACAATCGGGGTCAGGCTGCTGCTGGCTGTCGTCAATGTCAGGCGAAATCGTATTCGCCGCCCGCTGACGTTGTATGAGCCAATCGCCAATTCCTCTATTGGGCTGCTGTCTACCGTGCCAATCGTATGCCACGCATCGTCATCATCCTCATCATCCGTTTGATACTCCACCAATACCGTGCGGTTCGCAGAGCAATTTTCGGTGAACAGCGTAATCCCTGAATAATATTTCAAGTTATCGTACAGGCTTGAATACATCCACGCCGTCACCAGTGTTCCAGAACTTACGTAGGTATAGCCTGTTGTTTTTCGCGGGTTCAGGCTAATCGGTATCCACACCAAATCTTCTTCTTCGCTGATCCATAGCCGCTGATATTCAGTATTTGGCAACGCCTGAATATACAGGTTGCGGATGCGCTTGCCACCTGGCGCACGGTACACTTCGTGCCATCCGCCGTTCTTGGTCAGGCACAACACGCTGGAATACGCGTCCTGGTCATCCCCCGCGTCCACCGCTGCGTACAGCCTGCCCGGATATGCCACCAACGCCCGGATAACCCCGCGCCGGTCAGAGGGCAAGCCTTCATCACGGTTTGGTCCAACATCGTCCAGATGCCCGTTGAAGTACATCTCCATGCCTTCACGCAGCGAGAACACCAGATACGTGTCAAACTTGCAGCTCGCCTTGCCGTTGTCCAAAGAGCGCAGTCCTTCCATTTCACCAATCGGGGCTTCGGCGTACACGTTCTTATAGATGCTGCCAAATGACCCCTCTTTGAGGATATATGGAATAGTCGGCTGACCATAGCCAACAATGCCGGTAATGCGCTCATTTTCCTGCCCGCAACTGATCGCCGTGCCAAAGGTCAGGTTTGTTCCCCATGCTTTCGCCAGACATCGGCTGACATCGTTGGTCGTTGCCCGCGTCCGCCAGACATACTTCTTGCCGTATTCGTCCACCAAAAACAACAGGTATTGCGCGTAATTTGTGCCATCCGCTGCGTACGCATATGATCCAGAAGTGCTGTAATTCATCCGGCGCATGTAGGCTTCATCACCCTGAGCAAAGTACACTACGTTATCAGACACACACACGTCCGTGACCGGTTTGGTCAGTCCATGCCCGGTAATCTCCGTCCAGGTATCACAGCCCAATATCACAAACAGGGTGCTGGTCGTATGTGTAATCTTCCACGCCTTACCAACCGTGATACTGTCATTCGTACCCGTACTGGTATTGCCTGTAATTACCCGCCACGGATATTCTTCACGGCTGCCTGGACCGCCAATAATCAGCGCAATCTTGCCCGTCAGGTCAACACCCGACAGGTTGAGCGATGTATTCAGTTTCGTTTTATCGGCACTGTTGCTGGTCGCCGCCCCGCGATACCCGTTGATAAACAGTTTCGGGGTCGTAAAGTCATCCGGCTTGGTCACGGCATATAACGCACCTTTGTACTCAAAGAAGTGCGCAAAACCGCTGGCTGCCGTGTACAGCGTAAACGCGATACAGGTGTTAGAAGCAACACTGCCCCATGCGTCTGCGCCGTCCTTCACCCAAATTGCATTGCCACTAGCTGTACCAACCCTGCCAACGGTAATTGTGCATCCTGCCGCAATTTCAAGCACTACCCAGTACTTCGTACTGGCGGTCAGGGCGGTTTCTGCAATCTCAAAATCAACCGCTTTCGCCGTTGTGGTCAGCGTGACCGTTACATAGTCGCTGATGACTGTTTGTGTGTTTGGACCCGAACTATCAGAGTAAATCGCTGCCCGAAGTGTTGCGCTGGCGGATGCTGTATCACTTAACCAGAAGCGCAATCGCCGCACAGATATATTAGCCGAAGGCGTAACGCTGGACGCAATCAAATACAGGTTTGTGGTTGATCCAGCCGCGCGGGTGCTATCCCTCGTTGCTGTACCAGTAGAAGAGTAATACCCGGTTGTGTAGGTTTCCAATCCGCCAAGTATCAGCCGTCCGTCCCCCAAAGCATCGATACGGTTGGCGTCGTAGTACCGGGCAGTACTCCTCTCAAAGTCTAACTGACCTCTACCCCCAGACCAGTCGCTTTGTACGATAGGCGAGTATGGATATTCCTGGTCATCATAGCCTTGCTGCCCTTGCCGTATCTGTAATGCCTGGCGCGGTAATGCCGTTTCAACCATGCCACGCGGGTCAGCATTGCCTCGCGCATCACACAGTCGCAATCCCAATGTTGTTACGCCGTCACTCAGCGTAATGTCATGGGTTGGCTTCGTTTCAGTCGGGCTGCTGCGCGGTGTCGTCATCTTATCCGCCCAATCCAGTTAACTGCACGGGTCTAACGATGACAGGTGTGCGGTAATGCCTCAACGCATCCTGTTTGGCTGCCAGTGCTGCGCTCAATTTCGCCTTCAAGCGCGGGTCATCATCCCCTACCACGCCGTACCTGGTAGATAACGCCTCAACCGCAGCCACCTTGACCAGCGTATCAATCGGCACAAGGTCGTTTACAACGTCTGCATCCAAACTCACAGACGCATGATTTCCAATGTAAAACAGCTTGACCGTATCTCCCGTTTCAGGCTCATAACCATCCCGGAAGTAGATATAGCCGTTGTGTTCTTCCCACCAGTAGTTTTCCTGCTCGCTGCCGCTTTCACCGTTCTGCACCCGTTTCACATTAAACACACCAGACGGCAGCGCGTACGATACCGTTCCCGTTGTCGGGGTCAGCGCAGTGTTAATCGCCGGATACCGCCCTACCGCTTGCAATGCAAGGTTGACCGCATTAACCAGGATCGTCCGGTTGAAATTCTTATGGCAGGCAATGTACAGGTCAGCCGCAGCGCACGCGCCCGTTTGTGTACCAAACGTAATCGTGCCAGTAGATGACGTGTAATCGGTAATCAATGCGCTTTTATTGGCATTGTTACCGCTCAGGTAGATGATAAACCCGCCGTTCAGGTAATCATCCGGCAGCGACAAAGACGAATCAACTAACGTTGTCGTACTCCCGCCGGTTGCCGTGCCGGAATACGTTTCACCGACTTGCATCGCCAGCAAGCGCAGGATACTGACCAGTGTAGTCATAACTTACTCCTTTGCAGGCACTACTTCAAAGTTAGCCGCCTTATCTGCCCGCAGTTGCATCAATTCGCCCATCGTCACGTAGCGCACCTCGCCAGCCTTCCAGCCAATACTGACGGGGATCGTGCCATTGCTGTACGCTTCCACCGCCCGAATAGGCACGCGCACGGGTTCAGGTTCGCGAACCGGCTCATTCACTTGCACCGGCTCAGGCTTCGGTTTAGTCGTACCAGACATAGACAATCGGGGTTACTCCTTCCCCATCTGAAGTGATTTTTACGTACAGATGGGACGACAAATAAATCGGACCCAAATTAGATAGGTCAATAAATTGTGATCCGTAGTAACCAAGATACGCTGACCAGACCGGCGTACCACTACCGTCTGCGCTTGATACAAACTCAACCAGAACAGCAGAACCGCTGGTCGGTTCTAATGCACTCACCGCAAACAATGTCGCCGAACCTGTTTTTACAAGTGCGGATGCGTCTAGTCTCGCAAATCTATGTTTTGGCAAATCATTTGGCATATCAGCCTCCTTACGTATAAGCCACGCCCGCATGGGCGCAGGCTACATCCCAATCAATCCAGGTGTCAAACCCCGCCGCATGTACTTTCACGCACAGCGATAAATCCTCGCCGCCTGTTTCCATGTCGTAGGGTGAATGACCAATCGCTTGCGCCACGTCACGGTGCATCAGCCAGCAGCCCGCACCCGCCGCGTCCACCTTTTCCAATCCCTTGCCCGGCACTTGCCGCTTCTTCCAGTAGTTCACCAGGTCTTTCTTATCCCCGTAGTCATACACTACCGGTTCGTGCATCCCGCCCTTCAACTTGTACCAGCCGCCTACCATCTTTTTGTTATGCGCCAGCAAGCGGTCAAGGAAGTCAGGTGGAGGCAGAACATCACTGTCCAGCATCACCAGCCATTCACTTGTTCCGTTGTCCAGGAATTTGTCGTGTATGTAATTGCGGGCTGAGGGGAGGTAGGTTGACATGGTAATCGCTACGCTATCCCACGGCATCACCGGCAGGTGTACAAAGTTAGAAAACCACAGCGAGAACACCGTCTCATCCATTGGGATGCCCCACGTCACCGGGATACCGCGCAGTTTGACATCTACCGGCTTCCCGGTATCCTTGCCAAACGCTTTTACTGATATGACCCGCACGCTCGGCACTTGCAACGGCGCGTTTTCACTCGTCATTTTTGTCGGTTTGTGCCGGTTGTGAGTCATCAATCATCTCCTGCAACTGCGGAAGGGTGATAGCGGGGGGCTCATCACCCCCCGCGTTGTCCCCTTCCCCAGCGCGTTGCTCTAACGCCTGCCGTACTTCATTGGCTTCTTGTAAGCGTCCCATTGATACGCCAAGTTCAATGTGCTTTTGACGGACTTCATCCGTAAGTGCCTCAATTTGACGGTCAAGCGCAGCTTTCAACTCGCTAAGGTTCATGTAGTGGTCTCCTTATGACCGATTGCTGGCGGTGGTAGTACACATGATGTAGGCTACCGTTCCGCCCAGGTTGATTTTGATGGAGTGCGTCATTGCATCGGTTGTGTGCGCTGCCACCAGTGTGCCATTCGCAGCAGCAGGCAGGTACATCAGTTGGTTCAGGCGGGTTGCGCCGCTGTCCGAAACACGGATGAAAGCCCACGTTGCAGGCGGGGTCAAGCCGGTTGCAATGTCACTATCCAGTTGAATTGCCGCGCCAGTGCCACTCATGGTTGCCGAAGCA
>CAYNGF010000038.1:6111-8306 GCA_964396515.1 uncultured Paludibacter sp. | reverse complement strand
AATGTCACTATCCAGTTGAATTGCCGCGCCAGTGCCACTCATGGTTGCCGAAGCAACTGCCCCAAATTGTTTTGCATATCCAGGGCGATTGTGCCTTTGGCTTTTGCCATTGTTACACCTCCTTACGCGCTGGTGGAGAAGCCGTAGATGATGCCATGATGCTTTTCAGCAGCCACAACAAAGCCGTATTCTCCAACAATCTGCCCGTAGGTGGCAGTGTCTTTGGTCTTTGCCAAGTCCTCGTAGAAGAACTCGTCAATGGTCACATAGCTAACCTTTTCAGGGGTCAGCATGTAGGCGTAGTTGGTCGGGCAGTACCGGTCAACCAGCACATCCAATTGCGGTCCCATTGCGGTTTGGATGCGGTCAATGGTCACGCCGCCCAATTTCTCGCTGCGCTCAGTGCGTACTGCACCTTCAAAGAACGAGGTGATTTTGCGCTTTGCCCAGCCACCGCACACGAGCAGCGAGGGGTTGCCGCCAGCATCCCAAATGGTCTGCACCATGTCCTCAACGTTTTTCAGCGTCAAGGCAGCCGAAGAGCAGTTGGTCGTGTTGGTCGTGATGAACGTACCAAACCCACCAGCATCACGCGGGGTGGAGGCAGAGCCAGCAGCCCGCACACCATAATACGGCTTGCGGGAGAGGTCGCGTTTCAGCTCATCCATCTTTTTGTCAATCTCATATTCGCCAACATTGTCAATGCCATAGCGTTGGATGCGAGCATCAGTACGGGAGACTTCAATCGTCTTTTGCAGGATGAAGGAGTAGTTGTACCCGGTGGTCGGGGCGGTGTAGTGGCTATCGCCAGCAGTCGCACCTTCCAGCCGAGCGCGGCTGCGGATGTACGCAACCGATGAGTTGGCGTGAGTTGCCTGAGTACCCGAATAGTTACGGGTCACAGTCACAACCTGGGTCGCCGGAGCAACCGCAGAAACCCACATGTACTCGCTATCAACAACGATCACATCACCCACCTGGAAGATGGAAGCGTCAGTCGCCGAGAAAGTAGTCGTGGTTGAATCGGATGCCAGACCAGAAACAACGGTGTCGTACAGCGGGGAGTAAGTATCTTCCAGCCATTCGTACATCTTGCCCGGCGCATTGACGAACTTAAACTTGCTGTCGCCATTCAAACCCAAAGCAGATACCAGAGGTATCTCCATCGGGTCGGTCATCAAAATTCGGTCAGAAACTACACGCTTTTGCGGTAGGGTCTGAACATAGGTAGTTTGCATACCCTGTGCCATTGTTTATCTCCTGTTGGTCGCTGCCGTGCGCAGGGCATGTACAGGAAGGCTGTACAGGTTACTTGTACAGGGACACACTGTCTACATCCACGCCTTTTTTGCGCCACTTCTCTTTGATGGCACGTATAGCGTCCATGCCCTTGCCTCGCGCGGCAAGCATTTCGTTCTTATACTGGTCAGCCAGCCCGGTGCTGCTTGCACCTCTGCCACCTAATACCGGTGAGCGGGCTTGCGCCAGTTCCAATTTTTCACCTTCCAGCCGTGCCTTTTTCGCTTCGGCTGCTTTGCGCACTGATGCCAGAAATTCATCCGGGTTCTTGGTGTCTTTGTCCACCAATTCGGCTTCGGGGTCAGCGTTAGTTACAACGTCACCGCCCAAAATGCCTTTCATCACATTCAGTGCCACGATACTTACCGGGTCAAGGGCAGGCTGCGTTTGCGGCTGGGCTGCCACTGGCGTTTCCTGCTTCTCTTGTGAAGGCGGGGTATCCGCCTCCGATAACGCTTTTTCAAGCGCACGAGCGCGCATTTCCTTTTCCTGCTCTGGCGAGATTTCCAGTCCAGTTGCCCGGACACGTTCAATTGCCTCGTTCAGTTTGCTCAGGTGCTGGGACATGCGCCCTACGTTCTTGTCCACCAGACTTTGAGTATCGCGTCTGACTTGTTCAATCACCGCGTCCATCTGGTCTCGTGTAACGTATTGGGGTTGATCCTTCGGTTGGCTTGCACCTTGCGATGCTTCAGGCTGCCCAGCCTCGCCGCTGAAAGATACAACATCTTTTTCGTCACTCATTGCTTTTCTCCTGTTAGTAAGGTTCTACTTTCATGCTACGCTTTGCAGGAATAAAACCTGACAAATCACACAGTTTGTCGCTTGCCCTTATTGATTTTCGGCTTCGGTTTCCGCCCGCGCAGGGTTGTTTTGTTTCCGCCGGGAGGTGGTCC
>CAYNGF010000038.1:4536-6011 GCA_964396515.1 uncultured Paludibacter sp. | reverse complement strand
ATGGCGGGTTTCTCAACGGGCGTTCCAGGCTTCGGTTGAGCTTTCAAGTAATCCTGATACTTCGCATTGAAATACGCCTCGCGACTAGCCCACGACTTCAATGCCGAATCGGGCGTTCCTGCTGCAATTTTTTTCCAAACTTCTTCTGGCATTTCCTGTTCAATCTTTGTCAATCGTGACACGATTTTAGCCATTTTATTTCCTCTTTTTCTTTGGTTCTTGTGCGCCAATGTCAAACACGCCGCGCCCTACGTCCAGCACGTGTGCCAGAAACCATTGCGCTTGTCCTTTGCAGTATTCCGGCAGGTTCAGGGTGATGCTGGTTGATCCATCCGCCATTGTCTTTACCTGTCGGATTTCAGCCTCAAACTCAACAGCCAGTTTGTCGTCAACCACTACTTAGCCCTTGCCTTTGCAATGTTGTCATGCACATAACGATCATGCGCGTCATACTGCTCAGCCAAATCTTTCAGCTGCGCACAAATTGATTCGTTCATGCGCTCAATGACTTGGATAATGGCATTATTTCGTTTGTCAAATGCCTCGTCCCGCTTATCCAGGGCGTCCATGAATGTCTTTTGCGTTTCGTTGCCGCGTTTGTTCATCTCTAACGAATACCAGATGAATACACCCACCAACGGCACTTGTATCAGCAATGAAAGCCACGATGTGTCGTCCATGCTACTTAACCTCTTTGTACCTGTTCAATTCGTCAAATACAGCGGCTTCAATTGCAGCACTCACCAGGTCAAGGTCAAGTACCACGCCATGTTCCGCCAGCCATTTCTCGGCAATACTGACGGCATATTGTTTTTTATCGGCAATCAACCCGGCTGCCCCCTGTTGTTCCGCGGCTTGTACCGCAACGCGAGCAGCGTCATGCAGCAGGTCGGTAACAGTTGGATAACGCTCCGACAATTCCGCCCATACCGTGCTTGCCTTCGCCCACAGCCACTTGAAGGCTGCCACCGCCAGGGTTGGCAAAATAGCAATCAATACCGCTTGCAATACTGCACCTAAAATCTCATTCCAGTTCATAATTCACCTCGTTTATTCTTATTGTCTGTTGTCAGTCATCTAAACCTGACAAAATCACTGATTTAGATAATCTTCAAGCAACGCCAGCCACGCTTCAAACGAACCGCCAGGTTGTCCGTTCTCGTTCCACACCCGTTCCAGTTCAGACCTAGCCGCACCGCCCAACGTTTCACCGTTTACCGCCCAGCCTAATACTTGACTAGATAACTCCGCGCTAAATGCGCCGAGTATCTGCGGGTCAAGCGCACTTTGCGAGTAGCCTAATATTGCATTGCTCAAACTCTCGTCAGACATGATGTAAGGCGCAGCCTCCGGGTGCAGGGCGTTGTATTGCCGTTTCCACTCCCAATATTGTTTCAAGGTCGGGTTGGCTTTCAGCCATTCCTTTTGCGCGTCCTCATCGGTTATGGCGTAGTATTCACTTTGCAGCGCATCAA
>CAYNGF010000038.1:0-4436 GCA_964396515.1 uncultured Paludibacter sp. | reverse complement strand
TTCCACGCCTGCCGCTGCACTTCGTATTCAGGGTGTGCCTCAAAAAACTGGTCGTAAGCATCCCTGTCACCCGCTTGCAACTTTTTCAGCGCAATATCGTATTCTTTCTTCAATTCGCGCTGGTCGCGCTCGCCTTCCGGGAACATATCTGCGCTCAGGAAGGCAAACACATATTTCTTTGCGCCCATATTGCCCGCCCGTTTGACCGCCTTATCCCACCATTCACCCGACTGCGTAATCATGGCTTGCTTTATCGCTTCGGTTTGGTCGGGGTTCTCAGCCGCCAGGTTTGCCAGCATTTGGTCAATCGCATACTGGCTGTACTCATCCCGTTCTGGCATCCCCAATGCCTTGCGTACTGGCGCATCCACCACGCCGGTATAACCTGCCGCACCCGCGATATTCTGCGCAAAGCGGGTTGCAGGCAGTTGAGACCACTTATCTTTTGGCGTAGTCGCAAGTTGTATTGGCAGCGAGGGTTGCACAATATCCGCAATCAGACCGCCGGGGTTGTCGTCAATCTCCTGCGTTGCCTGCGTTTTGGCACGCTCCCATAAATCGCCAGACCGTGTACGAATAGCCTCAATCACAGCTTCTTTGTCGTATTCCTCATCTTCCGACCACTGCTGCAAGATACCAACCGTGCGCTTCAAGATGACGTTATTCGTCTTGCTCTGATTAATCAGCGGGCGGGCTAACTGATGGAATGGGAAGATGACCTTCAATGGATCAATATAGGTGCTGTCACCCATCCAATCAGGCAGCCACGGGGTCGGGATGCGCAACTTGCCGCGCAAACGAGATGGCAGGCTTTCATCATCCCGGTTCAACTTCTCCATCAACTGACTCAACTGCATGTAGTGGCTGAAATACTGCGGGTTCATTGCCATTCGCAAGCCCCAGTTTGCCAGGCTGCGCGTGTAGAAGAACTGGTACGGCATGTACATTTCCAGCACCTTGTCAAAGCCAAACCGCCAGCCGTAGTTGTTCAGCGTGAAGTCGCGCATGGTATCTCCATGCCGGGTTGCGGCAAATTTGACGGCTTTCAGTTTTGAATCTACGCCAGCCAGGTATCCCTTGACCTGCCGTTTCAATCCCGTTTCCGCCTCTGCCACTTCTGCATCCGTTGCGTTCGGGTTGGCTCGCTTGTAGCCTTCGCGATAGCGTTTGAATACCGATCCTTCGGTATCCGGGTTGTCTGTCACGGCGCGGGTAATATCCGTAATACGCGGCGCAATATCGCTATTCCACAACTCCATTTGCGGGGTCACAGCGTCCACAGCCATCAGCCGCGCCACTTCGCCAGGTTCACGCGGCGCAAGGTCAGGGGCTTCTACTTTTGGTATCCAGTCAAAAGCAGCATCGTCCTTGTCCTTGCCAACAATCGCACGGAATATCGCCTCGCGGTCAAGCGGCGGCTCTGCGAACAGGGACGGCACATCATCAACCGGTTGTGTTTTTGCGCTCGCTGTATATCGCCGCAGCACGTCCACAATCTTGCTTTTCTTTGTCAGGTTGCGGTCAATGTAGGCAAGTAATAACCGCTGGAAGTCAGTCAGTTCAGCCTCACCCCACACGCTTTGTTTTAGGTAGTCTGATACCGATAAGCCGTCAATGCGCAACTGCATCAGTTTCGTAAAGGATTTTGTTACATCCTCTGCAATGGATAGGTCAGCCCGTGCCATTCCTGAGCGAATAGACATCTCCAAATCCGCCATTTGCGGCAGCGTCTCATACACCACCGCGCCTAGCGTCTTTATGTCCGTTTCACCGCTTTCAACCAGCACCCGCCCGATAGGTGAATCCTTGCCATATACGGCGAATATCAAGGCGTTTTGGATGCGTTTCAGCCCAGCCTCGGTAAATTTGCCATCCTCGCCAACCAGCCGTCCACGTTGTGACGGCGGGAGGTTATCAAGAAATGCCTTGAAAAAGCCCTCGTTGCGGGTTGCCTGAACTGCCTTGACCAGCGTTTCGTTGTCGCCAATGTCAAGTTTCCTGATGATGTCAGGTGTCAGCCATTGCGCGTCCATTGCTGCAATTTCGGTATCACTCAGCGCGGTCTGACCGCTTTCGTTGGCATCCGCCACAAACTGTTTGCGCTCTTCTGGCGTAAGCGGGGTGATACGTTCACGCACCAGCACAGGGTCTTTTACGCCGTCCAGCACACTTGCATCCAACCCATAACTGCCAATCGTTTCGCGCAACTGCGTTTGGTATGTGCGCCACCGTTCAGGGTAATCCTGCCGTGCCATCAGCATTGAAATAGTGCGCCCGTTGCCACTTTCAACCAGCATGTCATCCCCAATAATCGGCGTACCGTCCGCAATCGTTTTATAATCAGTCAGCAACAACTTCGGGTCCAGCGCAGCCGCCCGTCCAGCAGCCTCATGAATATATGCCTTGCCCTCGCGTTCACGCGGGTTTAGCGTATGACGCGGATTCGGCTTGCCTTTTATGTCGTGACTGGCAATAAGGTCATCCAGGCTGACAACACGATAACGGAAGTCGTAGTCCTTACCCGTTTTCATCATCGTTGCAGTTACCCGTCCAGGCTCGGCGGTCTGGTAGAGCATACGGTAGCGGACCTTACCAGTAAGTGAATTTGGCAACGGCGACCAGTCGTCTTGTACAACCGCCCGCCATCCGACAATCTGGTCATCATCGTTGCGCACATCTTCCGTTCCTAGAACAGCATCCCGATTGTCTACAATCTTCTGGATGTCCTCTGGCGACAATTCCTTCTGCAATTTGGCAAGCAAATCGTCAAAGCCGTCAGGTTTCGGAATGCCTAACGCCTCAAACTGCGCATTGATCCGGTCAACGTCCAGCCCCTTATACATGCGGATTGCCGCCGTCAGTTCAGCCAGCAAGCCGTACTCGGTAGCCTTCCATGTCTTTGCGCGTTCTTTTGGCAATGGCTTCAGGTCTATCCGCCATTCAAACCCGCGTAACTTCTTACCCGTCAGGGCAAAGTACACATTTGCCAACTGTTCTGCGCTGGATACTTTTATGGTCGTTTTTCCAACCGTAAATGACGCGTCAACTTTCGCATCAATAGACGGGGGCGCATCGTTCAAGAAGTCCTGATAAGTCTTACCTTGCCACTTTTCACCACCGCCATCCATGAACTTCTGCGCCAACTTACGGTGGTACTCGCGTATCTGTCGTACAAAGTCAGCCGCTTCGGATGGCGTGAAGGCATCCAGCCCCTTTCTGATTTCTGGCGGTAAGTCCACGCGCCGCTGAATAGCGTCCTGGTGGATTTTCCGCGCCAGTTTTATCGCATCTTCTTTGGTCGCGAATTTGCCAACCGGTGTACCATCACCATCAAGGTCAAACACGAACCACGGCTTGTTTTTGAAGTCGCGCTTGACAATCATCTCGCCAACTGCTTTTTCAAACGGCATAGCCCACCAGCGCGTTTCTTCTGCGGCAGGTTCAACTGGAGCGGCAGTGTCGTCAGGCTTTACAGCCGTATCACCATCAAACAGCGTTTGCGGTTCATCCACCTTCGGTGTAGTCACGTCCGGGGCAGGGGACGGGGCGTCGTCTTTTATGACATCGCCAAACTTGCTACCAGGTTCACGCATCCGCCAAAAAATCTCAAATAACTTTTTAGCGTTAGAGCGCATTGTGTCAGGGTAATCATATGTTTTTGAGCTAAAGCGATAATATCTGTGATATTCTGTCCCATATTCTTTCTTGCCTGGCATGTTAATTATGTTATTCAACGCATCTAAAACATACTCAACAGGGAATCCTCTATTAATAATAATATTTACGATTTTATAGATATCCACATCTGGCGATCTAATGAACGAATCTAGAAAACGAGTATCGCCTCCTTCGTATAAATTCCTCATGCGATACATATTTATTTCTTCAATTGTCCACGGGCGTTTTCGTCCAATAAACTTTTCTATTCCGTCCATTTTGACTTTGCTTGGAAAGTCCGGCGTAATAGCTGGCTTAGCCTCCCTCACGTCCACGTCCAACCTGTCCTTGCCAGCCTTGCCCGCTCGCAAAAATTCATCAGCCTTGCCAAATGCGCCGTCGCCCGCGCCCATGCCAACATGCAAGTCAAAGCCAAACAGCCGTTTACCGCCGGTTTCAAGCACAAGGTTGCGCACTTCTGGCAGCGCAGCATCAATCGCTGCGCGCGCAGCATCGGTATTGTCAAACTGCATCACAAATTCATCACCGTGTAAGTGATACACCTCGCCTTCAATGCCGTGCTTTTGCAATATCTGCGCCACAGCCCGCAACAGGTCATCCCCCGCCGCCATGCCGTAGGTGTCATTCGTCTTTTTCAGCCCGCGCACATCCAGCACCACCGCAACCGGCAAGCGTTCAGCCTCAGCCCATGCCTTCACGTTTGGCAAGCCGGTCAATTCGTCCTGATACACCTCGCCGCGCAACTGCTCAACGGTTGC
>CAYNGF010000037.1:0-30456 GCA_964396515.1 uncultured Paludibacter sp. | reverse complement strand
TTTATTTTACTGATAATCTTATGTTTATGGACTTTTTAAGGGTCGACTAATTATTTTGCGGCTTTGTGCCTTAGCGACTTTGCGTTCAAAAAATGAATTATTCAATACTATACTTACAAATTATAACTTTATGAAATTGTATAGTGACTTATGAGATAGCCTCTTTACATTTATTTAATTCTTTATCAACTTCAAATATGTGGAATTATTATTGAAAATAATTTTACAAATATAAACTCCCGGTGTTTCATTTTCTGCCTTCCATTCGAAGTTTTGTTCGCCTGAATATATTTTTCCGTTGTACAAACGTTTTATTAATCGTCCATCGATGCTGAAAATATTCACCTGTAAATCACCCTCGTAAGGTATATTGAGCTGTATGCGGGTTAACTGACTGAAAGGATTCGGATAATTGATGCATGCAAGCATTTCTGAAAGCGGAGTTTCTATTCCATTGGGTTCAACAAGCGTAAACACCGCTTGTGTTAATGCCGACCATTCAGTAGAAGATTTCGCGCGCGCTTTTACGGTGGTATTGCTGCCAATGCTAAAAGGAAGGGAGTAAGTTTTGGCTGTAGTTGAAACATTTCCCGAAATAGCTGTACGTGGATCGTTGCCATCGGTTGTGTAATAAATAGTACCGCTTTTTGCCGAAATGCCAAGTTCAATTGCTGAAGTTATATTTCCTCCCTGATGTGTAAAAACAGGTGCATCTATCGTAGGATAAAGAGATGCCGATTTCAGTTGATTTAACAAAATATCTGTTCGTTGCGGAAAGTAATTCGTAATCAGATCAACTTTGCGTGGCAACCAATGATCGTTAAGGGTATAAGGATTATAGGGTACAAACCAATCGCTCCAACGTGCAGATTCACATATTATTGCCTGTTCTATTTCGGCAGCAAGCTTGTTGTATCTTTCAATATTTTTTGCCGGAGTAAGCATACCGCCTTCATTAATTAAATGCATTTTTATCCTATCAGCCATGGTAACTTTAAAATCAGCATTTTTCTTCAGATATTGCATAAAGGCGGTAGGATTTCCTGCTGCACCAGTAATAATTCTGTTATCAGTAAGTCCAACCATTGTAGTTTCTGCGTCCCAAACAAAAAATTTGAAGCCTGCTTCATTGGTTATCCTGTTCCTACCTACTGTCCAGTTATTAGCATCCCAGTCCTGATTTCCAATGTAATAATTTATCAGCATATAATCAATGTAATTATCTACATCTAAGAGGTTCTGATACGCAGGATTTACGGTTCCATCAGCGTTTCGTCCTTGAATTTTCTGATAATTCACATTGCTTTCAACTCCTGTGATTTGTGACTTAAGAGCATTCCATGCCACCATGGTTCCATCAGTAGGCGTTGTGGTTTCCTTTTCTTTTATCACATCATAATCGTCTTCATTACCGCCAAGATATGATTCTAAGAAATCGTTGTTCAACTCTTCCGAAATATTGTAAAGTCCCCAATACAAATTGTTGATATATAGATGAACAAATGTTTCGTGAGCCGATGGATGCCCCATGTCTAACTGTGTTGTTTTTGCCCACGAATCCTGGATATACTGAGCAGCTGTTTGCTGTTTAGCATCGTTTTTAACCCATGTATAATTATATCCTGCTCGTAATACAAGCGAATTGAACTCTTTGGCCGATTTTTTCTCATTAAAAATATCGAAATTTAACTTTGATGGTCCATAGGTTGGTTTAAACGAAATTTCGAATCCGTGTTTAGGGCTGTTTGATGGTCGGCGACTGTTTCCTCCGTGTAGTTTCAACCGACAATTTATCTGAAATTCCTTACCCGTAGCAGGGTCGAAGTATTCAACCGAAGCTGGTCGTTCCCACGATTTACTGGTTGTATGTGGCAACCCTGTATAAATATAGATTCCTCCTGTGTTAACATTTTCAATATTAGAAAATAAATTGCTGATATCGGTAACAATATTCATTGTCGGTAATGATTGAAATGAATCGGCTATTCGGTCTTTGTAAGCTGCAGCAGTGGTCACGCGTGTGTCCATTTCATAATCGGCAGGAATAGATGCAGTGGCAGTAGCTTCCTTCCAGTCGGTTGGATAACCGGCAGGTGCTTTTGGTTGTTTTAATACATCGTTTAAAAATATGTAACTGTTACTTACAACCGGGCTACATACATCAGCATCATTAATAACTACCGCACTTAATGGTGTGGTGGTCGAAATACGTATCGGCACCGTGTAAAGTGTTGCATTTGTTTTTGTGGGTCTGGTACCGTTGGTTGTATAATAAATTTTACCATCGCCTCCGGGTACTGACAAGGTAACATCGAAAGGCGCATTGTAAAATCCGCGTTTATGACTGAAAACGGGTGTAAAAGGTACATCGCTTGCCACATTGTCTGCTCCGGGAGTAGGTGAACTGAAATAGACCAATTGTCCTTGATAAATGCCGAATGAAACATCCTGACGTTGGGCAGGAAATAAGGGCGCATATTCACAAGAAACGGTTAAATCAGGTTCAATTATTCCCAAGTATTCACCTGAACCAGAAAGTTTGAAGTTTGTATGCAAAGTTTTGGCAGGGTCAACCCGATTTTTATCCGAAGCAAAAACTACTAAATAGCTGTTCTTTGGGATAATTATTGATGGGAACTGCCATTTAGTTTTGTTATTAGCATCATCAGTCAGATACCAACCGGCTAAATCAATGGATTCATCAGTTTCGTTATATAATTCCAACCAATCGGAATGTTGACCATCTTCATCGATAATACCGTTCGAATTCACGGCCATAAATTCTGTGATAAGAATTTTATTGCTTTGGGCGTAAATATTTAAAGTTATTAATTGTAGAAAAGTAACTAAACCGATACCTATAAAATTTTTGATTTTCATTTGTAACTATCTTTTTTATTGATTAGATTTTATTGTATTTCCAATGATTCAAAACTCAAACCCTGAATATTTTCTCCGGAAATTCGCACAAAATATTTTCCGGCATTAATATACGTTCCGGTTGTTGTGCTTATTTGTTTCCATTTTTCCAGCGCTTCGGGGAATGTTATTTCATCATCACGAAGTACTGTGCCATTTGCCGCTAAAAACTGAAGACGCGCTTTAATTGGTTTTCCGCTCATATTCATATAATTAAAACGCAATGCATAAACCTGTGCCAAACCAGTGTTGATAGTCCATTCAATGGAATTGTTTGCACTTTTCGCGAATTTAATTCCATCTTTTCTGCGAACAATTATCTTTTCAAGTTTTCCTTTCAAAAGTGCAGTTTCAGCCTCGTAAATCACACTTTTACGCAAATTTGTATCTGCAGGAAGCAGTTCTGCAGGTGTTTTATCCATCGTGTTTCGGTCGGCTGCCGCCCAGCTCCAATCACTTTGTTGAGGATAAGCAACCTTAACAGTTTTGTCTTCAGTAGCAATGGCTATTGCCGAAATAATCGCCTGCCCTGCTTTTACTTCCGGGAAGTTTATAATCAGTTTTCCGCCTTTTACATTAGCATAAACCACTTTTTTCAATGCCCCATCGTGTCCACTTTCAGCCCAAATATCCAAATCTTGAATAACAACAGAGTCATTTACTGCCACATCAAATATCCGCAAACCTTCGCAGTCGGTTATTTCACTGCCTCCTGTTCCGTACCAGGGTTCAATAAAGAAAAGTTCTATACGGTATTTTCCATCAGGAACTTTAAATGTATAATTCAACTTATGCCTTCCAAAGCGGAAATGTCCGAACAAAGCCCAGTCTTTTGTTCCATAAATCGGATCATACGTTACGCGTTGACTTGCCTGATAAGGATTTAATTCTCTAAAATCCGAAGCCCAAGAGCGGGAAAAAGTCGTGTCATCTTTCAACCAGGTTTGACCAAATTCATCTTTATACTCATCGCCTCCACAATTAAGACGATAGAGATAGTTAAAGTTTTCGTTTGCTTTCAATATATTTTTATCAGAATTCTTGTTATTAAGAAGTTTGTCAAAATTCGGCGCTTTTTCAAGGTTATTCAGTACAATCACATCTTCTGCAACGGCTCTTCCTTCAAAATATCCCACAGCACGCAGTACATTATAACGAATATCGCAGTTTTCCCAAGTGAAATGCGTTCCGATACCGTTGTTTTTCTTTTTACCAAGATAAACCGAATCCACAGCATCGTTATAAAGTTTTACGCTGTCGCAATTACTGTAAACTTCTATGGTTGCACGTCGGCGTTTTTCAAAACGATTTGGCCATGTGTGCGAAACAATATAAACCAGCGGATCGGTTTTGGCAGAAACATAGTTGGCTTTGTAAAAATAATACATATCCGTCGGTTCTTCCCAGGGTGTTACCAATCCTTTGAAATTAAATGGTCCGACTTTATCAATCATCCGATGGGCTTCGTCGGGCTGACGACGACCGGGATTGTCGTGCGAACTGAAAATCCACTGAAACTGTCCGCACACACTGTCACGTACTGATTCTGCCAATCTGATTTTGGTTTCCATCACTTTACAGGCGCGACTTTCAGTCCAAGGCGCATTTAAGTCTGTTTCAGGATTTTCGGTATGGAACCCAAGCGAGCGCCACGCGCCATATTCACCATTCAGCAACTGATTTTTTTGCGATAGTTCCTTATCGTAATTTTCAAGAATTCCACTATTATACGTTCCGCTCCAATTTTGTACTACGTTCCAGTCGGTTCCTTCACCGCCGTTGCAGGTGGTTATCACACGCATATTTCGGGCTGTCGGATCCATTTCGCGTATAATTTCACTGCATTCTTCGGCAAAATCTTTCGGCAATACACTTTCGTTTTGCAATCCCCACATTACCACTGATGGTGAATTACGGCGTTCTTTTACCCATTGACGAAGCAGTGTTTTAAAATTGTTCCGAAATTCAGGCGTGTCGTACCACACATGTGCCGACATTTGTGTCCAGAAAAGTATGCCCTGTTCATCGAGAAATCGCTGATATTCCAGATTATGCGGTTGATGTGCATCGCGAAAAGCATTGAAGCCTGCCGATTTAATTTGTTTTACTCTTGCGTAAATCTGCTCAGTACTAAAAGCGTGCGATTGCCCGAATTGATGCTCATACTCGCAAGTTCCATTAATAAATACCGGTTTTTCGTTTAGGTAGAACCGTCCGTCGTTGTCGTTACGTTTTACCGGCCAGCTGATAGTACGAATGCCAAAAGGAGTTGAAATTTCATCGGTTGTAGCATTTTCGCCCCGTTTTATCATAGTAGCCAATTGATACAAATAGGGTTTTTCAATGCTCCAACGCGTGGGATTTTTAAAAGCGGATAACTGACGAATTATTTTTGTTTCGTTAGGTTGTAAAATAACTTTTTCTGCTAAGCGAAACACACCAATTCCATCATCGTTATTCAATTTGTTTACTAACTCAATTTCAACTTTTTTATCGGAATAATTTTTAATTTCGGTATCAATAAAAACAGAGTCGGCTTTATCGTTGTGCCACACGTGTACCCCAAAAGGTTCAATACGCACATTATCGGTAATTTCAAGCACAACAGGACGAAATATACCCAAAGGTTGCGAACCTTCACTGAATCCCCACTCCGATGAACAACCTCCGCACACCCAAGGCATATCAGCTATCATTTCGGGATGTTCCACCTCGACTATCAGCTTATTTATTTGTCCGGGTCTAATAACATTTGTTACATCTATGGTTGTTGTGGTTCGTCCGCTTGGAAAACGACTGAATTTTTTTCCGTTCAAAGTTACTGTGGCATAAGTCCCCACGCCTTCGAAACGTAGAAAATATTGTTTGTTCTCGCCCGCGTCGGGCGCTGTAAATGTTTTCGAGTATATTGCCGTTCCATGAAGATTTCCATGCGTTAGTTGCCGATAGCCATAATAATCATCCCAATTATGAGGAATATTTACTATTAGAGTATCTTTCCCCATCCAAGTCTTCCAGTCATTGTTCAGGTTTACAATTGTACGCCTGTTTTTCACTTCCGGTTCAGTAAAACGAATCTGTGAACGTCCCATCGGTTTACTGGTAGCAACTGCTATTCCACGTTGGTCGTTTTTATTAACGGCGCAATAAAAATGATACACCACACCGTTGTGTTTCACTACATAACTTTTATGTGCGAATAAATTATCATAAGATTTTGAAGGGATTATCAAATCTTCGCCTTGCCAATCGTACCAATGAATTAAATCGTAACTGCAAGCAAAGGTGTTGTAGGCTTTATAGGGTTTATGTGGATTGAATGCTGAAAAATAAAACATTACGTACAAATCGTCAAACCGAACTATTTGTGCATCGCCGGTAATCATGCCCTGAATTTCGTGACTCAAAACCGGATTTCCTTCGTAACGTTTCCATTTTTTCATATCTTTCGATAAAGCAATACCGATTCGTTCGCCTTTCAAACCTGTTACTGGATGCTTTCCGCCGGCATTGTAAAACATTACAAACGAAGCACCCAAAGTTTTTTTCTTATCCCAATAGATAGTGCTTTTGTATTGTGTGAGGTTTTCAAACCACTGCGCATCGTTGTCTTTTATCGAAAGAATTGGTTTTTGTGCCGATTCCCATTCAATGGCTTTTCCCAAGTTCTTTTTAGCAGTCCACGCCAAACCAATATTCAAAGGACCTTTTTCGTAACCGGAATTTTCGCCACCAATATAAGTCATCCAGTATTTCCCTTTGAAAGGCTGCAATTCATAACTTCCACCCCATGTATTATCAGGCAAAGCGGGAAATCCGCCTCGCTGACTTTGATCCCAAAAGCCATCACGGAACGAAAGAATTTTACCGATCGTTTTCCATTGCAACAAATCATTGCTTTCGGCTATCCAGGTTTCGTATCCGCGTCCATCAGTACCTGTACGACCATTGTAAACAACGTATGTCATAAACCATTTTCCGTCTTTTTGGAAAACGGTAGGACAGTCAATTTTGTAATTGTTGTCTGCAGGTGCAACTACTAAACCATATTTGTAAGGTGTTTTTACCTGCTCGTAAATATCAGCCATACGGGCTCGGCTTACCACATTTTCACCTTCATCTGTAGTTCTGAAGGCATGGTTTTGTGATTGAGTAACTAAAGAAAAGAAAAGAGAAAGTATGATGAAAATCGATTTCATAAATAATTGTAAGCCTCAACAATTATTTATGACGGAAAATTAGTGGGAATGTAACCAGAAATCAAGAAATTAAAAAACTAATTCGAACTATTGTGTGTTGAAAATCAATCTTTTCCCCAAAGTTGTTCAATTACCTTTGGAAAGTATTCATACTCCAATGCGTGGACTTTTGCAGCGAGAGATTCGGGAGAATCAGATGGTTCAACTTCGCACTTAGCCTGAAAAATAATATTACCTTCATCGTAGTTTTCGTTCACGTAATGTATTGTAATGCCCGAATGTGTTTCTCCGGCTTCAATTACAGCCTTATGAACTCTGTCGCCATACATACCTTTGCCCCCGTATTTAGGCAAAAGAGCAGGATGTATATTGATGATTTTGTTCGGGAAAGCCTCAATTATATTCTGCGGTACACGCAATAAAAAACCCGCCAAAATGATATAATCAATTTTGTAATCATTTAATATTTCAAGCACTTTTATGCCTTCAATGAATTCATTTTTTGATAATGTTAAGGAGGGAATTTTTAATTTTTTGGCTCTTTGATGTATAAAAGCTTCAGGATTATTCGACAGAATAACAGGGAAAATGAATTTCTGGTTATGTGAAAAATATTTAATTATGTTTTCGGCGTTTGACCCCGAACCCGAAGCGAAAATGGCTATTCTGACGGACATAGGACTATAAATTTATTGCTCAAAAGCGTTTTAACTGTGCAAAAAAATACAATTTTTTTGGCTGAAATGGTAGATTATTGAAGAATTTTTCATTTCTTTGCACCGCAAAATTAGAAAACAAATTTTATTTACAAACTTAAAAGATTAAAATTATGTCAGAAGTTGCTGCTAAAGTAAAAGCTATTATCTGTGACAAATTAGGCGTAGAAGAATCAGAAGTAGTTCCAACAGCCAGTTTTACAAACGATTTGGGTGCTGACTCATTGGACACTGTTGAGCTGATTATGGAATTCGAAAAAGAATTCGGCATTTCTATTCCTGACGATCAGGCTGAAAAAATTGCCACAGTAGGTGAAGCAATTGCTCACATCGAAGCTTTACAAAAATAAGTTTATTCCGCAATTTTTTATTTATGGAATTAAAAAGAGTTGTGGTAACGGGTTTAGGCGCCGTTACTCCCCTTGGCAATACTGTTCCGGAACTCTGGAACGGTATTGTTAATGGTATTAGTGGTGCCGGCCCTATAACTTACTTTGATACTACACAGTTTAAAACAAAATTTGCCTGTCAGGTAAAAAGCTTCGATCCATCTTCCTTTCTCGATCGTAAGGAAGCCCGAAAAATGGATTTATATACACAGTATGCTATTGCTTCAGCTAAAGAAGCGATTGACAATTCAGGCATAAACCTCGAAACAATTGATAAAGATGAGGTGGGTGTGATTTTTGCTGCAGGCATTGGTGGTATTCAAACTTTCGAACAGGAAATTGGATATTATTATCAGAATATTGAAAACGGACCAAAATTCAATCCATTTTTTATCCCCAAAATGATATCGGATATTGCTGCAGGGCAAATTTCGATGATGTATGGTTTCCGCGGTCCGAATTATTCTACTGCATCGGCTTGTGCTTCATCTACAAATGCACTCATTGATGCATTTAATTATATACGTCTTGGTAAAGCAGATATAATTGTAACCGGTGGTGCCGAAGCTGCAATCACACCCGGTGGAGTGGGAGGATTCAACGCTTTAACTGCATTATCTACTCGAAACGATGAACCTCAGACTGCTTCACGTCCTTTCAGCAAAAGCCGTGATGGTTTTGTGATGGGCGAAGGTGCCGGTTGTTTAATACTTGAAGAATTAGACCACGCTATTGCACGCGGAGCTAAAATTTACTGCGAAGTTGTTGGTGGTGGTTTATCAGCCGATGCTTATCACCTTACGGCAAGTCACCCCGATGGTTTGGGAGCTAAATTGGTAATGCAACGCGCACTTAAAGATGCAGGAATGAATCCTGAAGACATTGATTACATAAACGTGCACGGAACTTCAACACCTGTTGGAGATATCTCGGAACCTAAAGCAATTATAGATGTGTTTGGTGAACATGCATACAAACTGAATATCAGTGCAACTAAATCAATGACAGGCCATTTATTGGGAGCTGCAGGAGCCGTAGAAGCTATCATTTCAGTACTTTCAGTAGTTAACGATATTGTTCCGCCAACCATCAATTTTACCGAAGGTGATGAAGATCCTGAAATTGATTACAGACTAAATTTCACTTTTAATAAGGCACAGAAACGCGTGGTGAATGCTGCATTGTCCAATACATTTGGTTTTGGCGGTCACAACGCAAGTGTTATCGTAAAAAAATACGTTCAATAATGATTTGAAAAAAGTGATTAAATATTTTTTGCGAAAAATAAGGCTCTTGTCGAATGCTCGAAAAGAGCCTTATTTAATATTTTACAAAATTCTGGGTTTTTATCCTGATAATATTGACTTTTACCGTCTGGCGGTGAGTCATCGTTCATTGTCTGTAACTGACAGTAACGGTGTACCATTGAGTAACGAACGCCTTGAGTTTTTAGGTGATGCCGTACTCAATTCGGTAGTAACGGATATTTTGTTCAGAAAATACGCCAAAAAAAATGAAGGTTTTCTTACAAATACACGATCGAAAATCGTTCGTAGAGAATCTTTAAATCGTATTGCTTTGGCAATCGGCATCGATAAACTTATGCTAACTTCGGCTTCGTTGCAGGCTAATGGTAATAAAAATATTTATGGCAATGCTCTTGAGGCACTTATGGGTGCAATTTATCTCGATTTTGGGTATAAAAAATGTAAACAGTTTTTTGAACAACAAATTCTAAGCCGATATATCGATATTGATAAACTATCACAACAAGATGAAAATTTTAAATCAAAAATTATTGAATGGTGTCAGAAAAATCGGCTAAACTTTGAATTTATTTTGCTTAAAGATGAACTCATTGATACCAACCGTCATGTTTTTGAAGTTATTTTAAATATAGATGGGAGACAAATAAGTAGCGGTATCGGCTCAAACAAAAAAGAAGCAGAGCAAAACGCATCATTCAATGCAATAAACCGAATAGAAGCAGGAGAGTTTTTTGGAAACTTAACAATATTTGATTGAATAAATGCTGAAATTCAACGAACTAAATTTGTTTTCATTTGTTATAGTGATGAAATCTGAAGATTTTCAACTGAATTCCTTTTCGTTTTCCTTTCCCACTTTGAAAATAACATACCTGAAATAAAACCCATTTAAAACCCTAAATCATGGAAACAACCCATTTTGCCCGACTCATACCAAAACAGTCCAAAGTATATAAAGACAGGCAGGCACTTCGTTTCAGAAAAAATATCACCGATGATTGGAGCAGTATCAACTGGAATGAGTTCAGTGAACAAGTTGATGTGGTTGCAGCAGCCCTACTTAATTCCGGAGTGAAAGTTCAAAATACAATCGGTCAGTTTTCTTCTAATATGCCAGAAAATCTGATTATAGATTTTGCTACCTTCTCCATACGAGCAATTGTAGTTCCCATGTATGCAACTTCTTCAGCCCAGCAAGTTGATTTTATTGTAAACGATGCAAACATCGAACTGATTTTTGTTGGAGAACAGGTGCAGTACGACGTGGCTCTTGAAGTGCTTAAAACATCGAAAGTATTGAAAAAAATTGTCGTTTTTGATGCATCTGTTATTCTCCACGACAGGGAAAATTCAATGTACTTTTCTGATTTTATTAAACTAGGACAGAATGCTGAGACCCGAGTAAATGTTGAACTACTTCGAAATGAAGCAAAAGATAATGATTTGGCATGCATTCTTTATACTTCAGGTACAACAGGAAATCCAAAAGGTGTGATGATGCCCCATTCATGCTTTATAGAGGCTATGCGTATTCATAACATAAGGCTTACAAGTGTTACTGATGCCGATGTCTCAATTGCATTTTTGCCATTATCACATGTTTTTGAGCGTACATGGTGCTATTTCTGCCTTTTCAAAGGAGTAACTATTTATGTGAATCTCCGTCCGCTCGAAATTCAACAAACCATAAAAGATGTAAGACCTACACTTATGTGTGCTGTTCCTCGCTTCTGGGAAAAAGTTTATGCCGGGGTGCAGGAAAATATAGGGAAAATGTCGCCTTTAATGCAAGGTATCGTTACTTGGGCAATTGCAATGGGGAAAAAATACAATTTGGATTATCTGCGCAAAAACGTAAAACCGGATATTTGGTTAAAGATTAAATATACTATTGCCGATAAGCTTATTTTTTCTAAAGTAAAAAAGACGCTCGGAATTGAAAATGCGAATATGTTACCAACAGCAGGAGCACGGCTAAGCGATGACATAACCGTTTTTATGCGGAGTATTGGAGTGCCTATTGTTTATGGTTACGGGCTTACTGAAAGTACTGCAACTGTAACTTGTTTTGATTATACCGGTTATGAAATTGGTACCGTGGGAAGCATTATGCCTGATGTTAGTGTGCGCATTGGTGAGGATAATGAAATTTTGCTGAAAGGAAAAACAATATTTCCCGGTTACTACAAAAATCCCGAAGCAAATAAAGCTGCTTTCACTGCCGATGGATGGTTCCGTACCGGTGATGCAGGTTATATCAAAGGTGATAAAATTATTCTCACCGAACGTATTAAAGACTTGTTTAAAACTTCGAACGGAAAATATATTGCTCCTCAGGAAATTGAAACCCGTCTGGGTATGGATAAATATATTGAGCAGGTAGCTGTTATCGGTGACGAACGTAATTTTGTAACTGCTATTATTGTACCTTCAATTCCTGCACTCGAAGAATTTGCTAAGCAAAACGGAATTAGTTATTCAAATATCGACGAATTGTTGGCTTCAGAAAAAATATACAAGTTAATTGAAAGTCGTATTGCCGAAAAGCAAAATGGCATGGCAAGCTACGAAATGATTAAAAAGTTTCGCTTTATTAAGAAAGGTTTTACCATCGAAACAGGTGAACTTACTAACACACTTAAAATGCGACGTGCCATAATAATGCAAAAATATAAGTCTTTGATTGATGAAATGTATGCTGTATAGCATAGAATATACAAGTATTTAATATTTAACACTTAAAATTGTGTTATTCAGCATAATTTTAGTAATTTTGTGCTGGAATTATTTCAAAATGAAAATTTAACTTAGTAATTATGTTAAACGAAAAAATTGGTAACAACGCCGGCCTTGTATGGGCAGCGTTAGAAAACGGTGAACAGAATGTGAAAGCCGTAAAAAAAGCAACCAAACTTAGCGAAAAGGATCTGAATATGGCATTCGGTTGGTTGGCTCGTGAAGGAAAACTGAATTTCAGAGAGGAAGAAACTGAAGTTTTTGTAAGCCTTGCATAACCGTAAGGATATTAAAAAAGAGACGGGTTGCCTACAGTAATCCGTTTTTTTTGCTTAAATTTGATAAGTTGGGTGCAAAAAATTTTCTTTTTCCAAAAAATGCAGCTATATTTGCACCCGCTTTTCACAAATTGCTTTACATAAACGAAAGTATCAAAATCAAAGAAAAGCATGTTGTAATTTCGCCCGGATGGTGGAATGGTAGACACGAAGGACTTAAAATCCTTTGGCCTCACGGCTGTGCGGGTTCAAGTCCCGCTTCGGGTACGAATTATTGTAAAAACCTTGGTAATCATTGTGTTATCAAGGTTTTTGTATTTTTATTGGAGCATAACTCGAACATTTTCGGGGTCAGCGGTAAAAACCTGTGTTTAAGCGAAAATTTCTGCGCCTCTTTATAGGGAAGAAGTTCATATCAGAGACACTTTCCGTTTTTTTACTCTTTTAAACCAAATCTGTCTGAAAGTTACAAAATCAATATTCTTACGTCTAAAATTTATTACAAAACAGTAAAAATCTTATCTCACAAAAATTAAAAGAATACAATTTTTACTTTGCTAAATCGTAATAAATCAAATATCATAAAAAACATTCAAAAAATACATGGAACATAAAAAAGGTAGTTTAAAAAGTACGATTGCCGTTTCCTTAACCAATTATCTTGATGCAGGTGCTATCGTAGCTGGAGCAAGTGGATTGACACTTTGGCAAAATTATCTCGGACTTACGGAAGGTCATCTCGGTTGGTTGAATGCTATTAGCGCCAACTGTTTTGGAGCAGCTATCGGTGCAATCATCGGTGGCTTTCTTGCCGACAAATACGGACGAAAAACTATTTACACTTACAATATGCTGGTTTACATGCTCGGAGTTGTTATTATTATGTTCACTGTAAATTTTCCCATGCTTTTAACTGGATTTCTCATCACAGGAATTTCGGTAGGAGTTGGCGTTCCAGCTTCGTGGACATATATTTCCGAAAATTCAGAAGTAGTCAAACGTGGACGGAATATGGGTATTTCCCAGTTTGCATGGGGTGTTGGGCCTATGATTATTTTGATTTTAGGAATGTTGTTGGCTCCGGGTAAAGCCGATACTTCTGCGGGTGTATTGTTCGGATATGTACAAAAAATTGCGAGTTTCTTTTTGGGAAATGGAGCCGAAATTAAGGCCATAAATGTATTCAGTAGTCGTATTATTTTCGGTTCGTTGTTTATTGTAGCATTTATAGCGTGGAACTTGCAACGAAAACTCAATGAATCAAAAGAATGGGAAGAAGCTAAACTGGCTGAAAGCAAAGAAAAAAAACCGAGTTTGTTTGCTTCGTTCGGAGTACTTTTTACGAACAAGATAAATATACGCACTATGCTTTTTCTTGCCGGCATTTATATTACCTGGAATATGGTTGCTTCCGTAATGGGTTTCTTTCAGCAACATATTTATGAAACAGCCGGAGGTCTTTCCAATGGACAAGCTAATATGGTAACTGCCACTCAATGGATAATTATAATCGCGGTAACTTATTTTGGTTTTGCCATGTTGGTAGATAAAATAAATCAACGTCTTTTATATTTCATTGGTACATTTATCGGTATTGTGGCGTGGTTTATCCTTATTTTTGTCGGAATAAAAGATTATGCGGCATTATGGGCTTTTACCATTCTTTGGGGTACGCATGCAGGAGTAAGTGTGCAAGCATTTTACGCACTTTGGGCTTCTGAACTTTTCCCGGCTAAATATCGCGCAGCAGCACAAGGTGTTATGTTTTTTGCCGTAAGAGGCATTGCAGCTATCTGGGGATTGGTATTTGTAAATATCTACGGTGAAAATGGCGAAGGATTCAATACTGCTGCATATTTGATGATAGGCTTGTTGATTGTAGCATTGCTCATTGGAACCATTTGGACTCCCAAAACCCAAGGAAAAACATTACAGCAAATTACAAAAGAAAGATACGGAGAAGATATTTGATAGTTACGAGTTACGAGTTACAAGTGTATTACTCCAAATTTAAAATCAAATGAATAATTCACTTTTGCCGAATACCTCAACAGAATCAAAATGGATTTGGTATCCGGGCGATTACGAAATCTGGCTCGGCAATAAAATGAATAATCGGCGCACTGAAAGTGGTGCCTTTTTCCCGCATTTCTGGAAAATGGACAGCCATTATGTGTTGGTGGAATTCAGTAAAATGATAGATTTAGTTGAAGCCGAAGAAATTGACATTGCAGTGGAAGGAACTTTTAATATCAAACTTGACGGAAAACTTCAGTTTGGTATGCCGAAAAAATTTGTGCTGCCTGCCGGAAAACACAGTCTGAGTATCAAAGTGTGGAATCAGGAAACACCTCCGACCATTTTTATCAAAGGCAAAACGGTTTTTTCAGACAGCAGTTGGAAAGTTACTTACGAAGATAAGGAATGGATTGACGAAAGCGGAAAAGCCAGTGATACTTCGGCAACTATTTATATGGATGCAGAAGGTTGGGACGATTTTAATACTGCCGAGAAATGTCCATCGAAATACAAACTCGAGGTAACATCACTTTCAGCTATAAAGCGTGATATTCTTATTAACGGAGAGTTGATTGATTTTGGTAAAGAAACGTTCGGGTTTTTACAACTGAAGGGTATTTCCGGTAAAGGTATGATCAATATTTACTATGGCGAAAGTAAGGATGAAGCTTTGGATACTGAAAATTGCGAAACCCTTGATAAACTGTTTGTTGATGAAAATACAGTAACCGATATTGCTTTGGCTAAAACAACAACAGCCAACGATATTTACACGTTTGAAAACAGCAAAGCTTTCCGTTATGTGTTTATCACCAAAGAATACGGTGTTAATTACGATGACGTGTACATGCTCTATGAATACAAGCCTGTTAGATATCGTGGCAGTTTTCGCTCGAACGACGAAGAATTGAATGATATTTGGAAAGTGGCTGAATACACCATGCATCTCACCACACGTGAATTTTTTATCGATGGTATAAAACGCGACCGTTGGACATGGAGCGGCGATGCCTATCAGAGTTATCTGATGAATTATTACTTGTTTTTCGATACGCAAACGGTACGAAATACCATTTGGTTACTGCGAGGAAAAGATCCAGTAACAAGTCACATCAATACTATTTTAGATTATACATTCTTTTGGTTTATTAGTATTTACGACTACTACTTGTTTACCGGCGATAAGCATTTTATTCCACAGATTTATCCGCGTATGCAAACTCTGATGAATTATGTGCTTGCACGAACCAATAAAAATGGCATGGTTGAAGGACTTACCGGCGACTGGGTGTTTGTGGATTGGGCTGATGGTTACATGGATAAACATGGTGAATTATCATTCGAACAGATTCTGTTCTGTAAAAGTCTCGAGACTATGACGCTCTGTGCCGCTCTTGCCTGCAATTCCGCCGATCATTACAAATACGAAAAACTTGCAGCCGACTTGCGTACCAAACTTCTACCGGCATTTTGGGACAAAACTAAGAAAGCTCTTGTTCATAATCGAATAAAAAATATTCCACAGAAACAGGTTACTCGTTACGCTAATATGTTTGCCGTGTTTTTTAACTATTTGAGCGAGGAACAAAAACGGGAAATCAAAAATTCGGTATTATTGAATAATTCGGTAATGGCGATAACTACACCTTATATGCGTTTTTACGAATTAGAGGCACTTTGTACGTTAGGAGAACACGAGCAGGTGATGAAGGAATTGAAAACTTATTGGGGAGGTATGATTCGCGAAGGAGCTACTTCGTTCTGGGAAAAATACAATCCAACGGACAAAGGCTCGCAGCATCTCGCTATGTATGGTCGTCCGTACGGAAAGAGCCTTTGTCATGCCTGGGGAGCCAGTCCTATTTATTTGTTGGGCAAATATTATCTTGGAATTCAACCTGTACAGCCCGGTTACAGTGAATTCAGCATTACTCCCAACCTTGGCGGATTACAATGGATGGAAGGAACTGTACCAACTCCAAACGGAGAAATCAGACTTTTTATGGATTCTAAAACGATTACAATAACAGCTACAGAAGGGAAAGGTTATCTGACTTTCTACAGCAATTCAGAGCCAAAAGCCTCGAAAGGTACGATTGAAAAATTGGATGAAAATAAGTACCGACTTTGGATTGATGGGAAAGAGGAAGTAAAGGTAAGCTATTAATTTATTTAGAACAACAAACAACGAACTTAAAGGCTGAAATTTCTTCATGGATGGCTGTGGGGAAGAATTGTTTTAAGCCCTGTAAAACTTTTATTTTCATGTTTGTTCTATTTATTTTGAATTTATTGTTGAATTCAAATATTTCTGTGTAAATTTGTAGTTCAACTTAAAATTTGCACAAAAATGCAAAACGAATTTATAAAAAGAGAATTAGGCGAAGTTTTGAAAGACGCAATTCAATATTTTCCGGTATTAACCTTAACAGGTCCACGTCAATCAGGAAAAACCACATTACTACGAAACCTTTTCAAAGACTTACCTTATTATTCCCTTGAAAATTTTTCGATAAGAGATTTTGCGATAAATGATCCTGTTGCGTTTCTTGAACAACACAAAGAAGGTATGATATTAGATGAAGTTCATAATACTCCGGATTTGCTTTCGTATATTCAGGAAATTGTTGACAATCATCATGAAAGAAAATTTATTTTATCAGGTAGTTCTCAGTTTTCTATGCTTAAAAGAGTTACACAATCATTAGCTGGTCGAACCGGGGTTTTTCAATTGATGCCATTTTCATATAATGAGTTAAAAGAACAATTGAAAGAAATAAAAATCGATGAAATTATCTTAAATGGTTTTTATCCTACAATACATGCAGGTAAAAATATTCCAAAATATCATTACCCTGCTTATGTAAAAACTTATTTGGAAAAAGATGTAAGGGATTTATTACAAATAAAAGACATGATGCAATTTCATACTTTTTTAAGATTGTGTGCCGGAAGAATTGGGTCTGTATTTAATGCTTCAGAATTATCTAACGAAGTAGGTGTGAGTTCAAATACTATTAGCTCATGGGTATCAGTATTGCAAGCATCATATATAATTTTTCTATTGCCTCCATATTTCGACAATAATCGTAAGAGATTAACCAAGTCGCCCAAAATTTACTTTACTGATACAGGTTTAGCTTGCTATTTACTTGGGATTGAATCAACGGATCAACTAATCAGAGATAAAATGCGTGGCGCAATTTTTGAAAATTTCCTAATAACTGAGGCGTTAAAATTCAGATTCAATCGGGGTAAAGAAAGCAATATCTTTTTTTACAGAGACAGTCACCAAAACGAGGTTGATTTGATTATTCGAAAAGCAACCGGGTTGAGTGCTGTAGAAATAAAGTCGTCTATGACTTTCAATACTCAGTTTGAGAAAACACTCCACCATATTGATAATTGGATCACAAATCCAATCATAGAGAAAGCTATTGTTTATACAGGAACTTATGAAAATGTAAAAGGAGAGATTAAACTTCTTAACTTTCGCAATTTCAATGATTTATTAGTTTAACATACAACTTATTAAAATGACTCACTATGAATTTAAAACTTATTTTAGGTATACTAATCACTGTGTTTTGTACCGGAAGAATTGTTTCGCAGAAAATCTATTTTACTGAAAAAGACTACAAAAATTGGGACATCATAACGAACAACAAAAACACTCCTGCTAATGAACTTTTTAAGTTTGAGAATGGTGTATTACACATTACAAATGCCACATTAGGATACATTCGTACAAAAAAAGTTTATGCTGATTATACATTAGAAGTAGATTGGCGCTGGACTCAAACGTTAGCAAACAGCGGTATACTTGTACATATCCAAAAAAACGATACCGTATGGCCAAAATGTTATCAAATTCAACAAAGAGCCGGACTTGCAGGCGATATTATTTGCATGAATGGACTTTGGGCTAACGAATGTATCGATACGGTTAAGTTCACAGTACCAAAATTTCAGTTATCAAATGAAAAACCCTTAGGAGACTGGAACCACATAAAAATTATAAGCAAGAAAAGGACTCTCACTGTTTTTGTAAATGGAGTGCTTCAGAATAAAGTAACCGGATTAACTGTCGGGAATGGATATATTGGCTTTCAGGCAGAAGGTAAACCGTTGGAATTTAAGAATCTAAAGATAAAAAGATAAAAATGTCAAATTCCCAAAACCCTTTACTTGGCAACTCACCCTTGCCTGTAGATATTGTTCTTTTACCCGAATGGTGGCACAAAAACGAGCGTATCATCTTCGATCCTGATTATTTTTTTCATCCACTCAAACGGGTAGAGGTGGAGCAACAAAAAGAAAAAGTACTTTACGAACGTTGGGGAAAATACGGATTGGGAGAACATCGAAACGAAACCCGGCCGGAAATTGGTGCAGTGCATTTGGCTGCCGGATTTCTACTTTCCGAAATGATGGGTTGCAAAGTGAATTATACCGAAAATCATCCGCCACAAGTTTTGGCGGCCCATAAAGAACTGGAACATGTCAATATAGAAGATGCATTTAATTCCGAGGCATTTAAAAAAGTACTGAAACTGACTGATGCGCTGAAATCGAAATACGGTCGTATAACAGGTGATATCAACTGGGGTGGCGTGCTGAATATTGCCATGGATTTGCACGGTGAAAATATCTTTCTGGATATGATGATGATGCCCGACAAAACGAAAGCCTATTTTGATTCCATTGCGTTAGTTATCGAAAAATTTACTTCTTTTCTTGAAAGTGAAACCGGGACAACTTCAATTTCGGTTAATCGTGGAGTTCGTCATTTAAGTAAACCTGTGTTGCTACATTCCGAATGTTCGCATACCATGATTTCAGCGGAAGATTACGAAGAATTCCTGTTATCTTATGATATAGCATGGAGCCGAAAACGTCCCTTTGGCATTCATTATTGCGGTCCCGATCCACACCGCATGGCAGCAAGTTTTGCCAAAATTCCTCATCTCGACTTTTTGGATGTAGGCTGGGGTGGCGATATCAAAGTCCTGCGCGAACATTTGCCCAATACTTTTCTGAACATCCGTTACAGTCCGGTGGAATTGGCCAAACAGTCAAATGAAGAAATACGCCAAACCATTACTTCGCTAGTGAAAGATTCCGGGAATCCATATCTGACAGGAGTTTGCTGTATCAATATTGACGATACCGTAAGCGATGAGAAAATTGATGTAATTTTCGAAACTGTAGAGGAGTTGAGAAAAACAGTCTCTCCTAACCCAACCAAAGGAGGGGAATAAGAGATAGCTTTTGTCTCTGATTGTACTACATAAAAATAAATAGAATATACTAACATCATTCCCTCCTTTGGAGGAGTCGGGAGAGGCTTATGGCAAAACAATTCGACAATTTCAAAGCTGACTCGCAGGCAACATTGGTTGAACCTGTTAAACCGGAAAATTTTGATTTCGACAGGTATAACGATTATGCGACTGACCTGAATAAAACCTGCGCACAATTTTGGCAACAGAAATCCGGGGTGATGGTTTATCGACGTATGCGCGTTGCAGAATGCTTTTCGTATGGTTGTCGGGATATGAAACGCTCTCTGGAATTGCAACTTGGTGCGTTGGAAAAAAGTATGCTGTTCAAAGCCGATGTTCCTAACTTTCTTGAGCCATGGTACGGTATCGGTACAATTGCAAGCGCTTTTGGTGGCGATTATATCTGGCTCGATGGTCAGGCACCGGCACTGAAACCCCATTTTACTTGTATTGATGAAATTTTGGCTTATGAGCCAACTGAAGTAGCAAAAACGCCAATTGGTCGTCATACACTTGATATGATTACCTATTTTATGGAGAAAACGAAAGGTAGAATTCCTGTTTCTTTTACCGATACGCAATCTCCACTCAATATGGTAGGGCATTTGTATCCACTCGATCAGTTTTTTATGGATACAATTTTGGAACCTGAGAAAGTAATGTTGCTTTTCGATAGACTTGCAGATTTATCCATACAGTTTAACAAGGAACAGTTGAAATTGATAGGTTCCGCTTTGGCATCACCCGGACATGGTTTTGCATCGTCCACAGCATGGAAAGGATTGGGCATGAGCGATGATAATGCCATCATGATTTCACCCGAACAATACATGGAACTGGCTGTTCCATCGGTCGAAAAAATTTGTGCGCCATTTGGAGGTCCGGTCTTTCATTCCTGTGGCGACTGGAGTAACTGGGTGGATGCTGTGTTGCAAACCAAGGGTGTTCTTATGGCGGATGGCGCATTTTCTCCGCAAACAGACCCCGGAGCGACCGATAATCTCGAAGCATTTCACAAATTTACCAATACAGGCGTCGTTCTTAATGCACGAATTGTAGGAGATGTTGAAACGATAAAAAATCAGCTTAGCAGACTTTGGATTCCCGGGATGAAAATGGTAGTAGTAACCTATTGCGAAACGCCCGAAGAACAGGAAGAAACTTATCATATTATTCATGAAATATGTCAGTGATAATTGGTAAATATCGTTGGCGCATTGTGGTGCTATTGTTTTTTGTTACCACTATCAACTATATCGACAGACAGGTGTTAGGCATTTTAGCCCCTCAACTTCAAGTGCAGTTTGGATGGTCTGAGGCTGATTATGGTTATATTATTATGGCCTTTCAAGCAGCTTATGCCATTGGTTTATTATCGATGGGTGCTTTGTTGGATAAAATTGGGACACGTCTGGGATTTGTTATTTCTGTAACATTATTAAGCTTATCCGGAATGTTTCACGCTGCTTTGTCATCTGTCATAGCATTTGCATCTGCACGTTTTGCTTTAGGTATTGGCGCTTCAGCCAATTTCCCTGCTGCCATTAAAACCATTGCCGAATGGTTTCCGAAAAAAGAGCGAGCTTTCGCAACCGGTCTTTTTAATGCGGGATCAAATGTTGGTGCTATTCTCACGCCTCTGATTATTCCGTTGGTCGCAGTTAATTTTGGTTGGAAGTGGGCTTTCATAAGCGCTGGAATTTTGGGATTTTTGTGGCTTATTTTCTGGATATTAATTTATAATAAACCCGATGAAAGTGAGAAACTCAGTGAATATGAATATCGATATATTCTACAGGATGAGAATGAATCCGAAACTAAAAAACTTCCGTGGAAGTCTATTATTTCGTATAAGCAAACATGGGGCATTTGTTTAGCCCGTTTTCTTACTGACCCCATCTGGTGGTTTTTTCTTTTTTGGCTTCCAAAATATTTAAATTCAACATATAATATCGATTTATTACATATAGGTTTACCACTTATTGTGGTTTATGTTATTTCTATTGTCGGTTCGGTTTTCGGAGGTTGGTTTTCGTCTTTTCTTATTAAAAAAGGTAAAAATAATGTTTCGGCACGAAAACTAACAATTTTTCTGATGGCATTATTGGTTGTCCCCATTTTTTTTACTTCACAAGTATCGAATCTTTGGGTAGCAGTTTTGTTCGTTTCTTTGGCAACTTTTGCACATCAAGGATATGCAGCCAATATTTTTACGATAGTTTCCGACATTTATCCTAAAAATGCTGTTGGTTCTGTAACCGGATTGGCAGGTTTTGCCGGTGCCATTGGTGGAGTTTTATTCTCAGGTGGAGTTGGGTTAATCCTTCAAATTACAGGTAGTTATTATTTGATTTTTGGCATAGCCAGTGTAGCATATCTGCTTTGTTGGTTATCTCTTCAGCTTTTGGTGTCTAATCAAAAGATTGTGGTAAAATATTAGTTCCTTAGTGTTCCAAAATTTTCATTTTGTTTTTTTCTGACAAAAAGAAAAAAATAAATCCGAAAAACCTTCCCGATTTTCCGGATTTTTTAAGACGATACGAATGTTGTTTTACTGACAAATCACACATCCTTCGCATTTTGAAAGTTCTCCGCGTAAACGCTTCTCTACCAGCAGTTTCATGCGATCCTGCAATGCATCGATACGAATATTATTGATAACATCCGCTGTAAATGCAAACATAAGCAATAAGCGTGCTTCCTTCTCGGGAATTCCACGTTGACGCATATAGAACATTGCCGATTCATCAAGCTGGCCAATAGTGGCACCATGTGAACACTTTACATCGTCGGCATAAATTTCGAGTTGCGGCTTGGTGCGCATTTTAGCTGTACGGTTCAACAAAATATTTTTATTGGTTTGGTAAGCCTGGGTTTTTTGGGCATCGCGTGCTACATAAAGCCGTCCGGTAAATCCGCCTTTCGATACATCGTCGAGTACATATTTAAACAATTCTGTACTGTGACAGTTTGGTTTGTTGTGCAGAATAGAACTGTAATTGTCAACTAATTGATTTTTATCTCCAATCACCATCCCACATAGTGTAGTTTCACAATGTTCTCCGTTCAGAGTGATTTCAATTGTATTTCGGGTAATGCCATTATGTAATGTCATTACATTCGAAAGTACATTTGAAGATTCTTTTTGTTCGATAAGGAGTGTAGAAAGATTCGTAGTTTTGTTGTGTGTATTTTCAAGTTTGTAATGCTCGTAAGTAGCGTATTCATCCACAAAAACTTCCGTAATCCTATTTGTGATAAATCGTACGTCGTCCATTGTATGGTCACACACCAGTAACTGCGCTTTGGCATTTTTCTCCAGAATAATCAGATTATGACTGTTGGACATAAAATCCACATCCGAGCGCATAATGTTGATTAACTGTACCGGACGGTCAAGTTGCACATTTTCAGGAATATACATAAAGAAACCATCCTGTGCAAATGCACCGTTAAATGCAATCAAACCATCTTTTTTCCCTGCAGTTAGTTTCCCGTAATATTTTTCCACGAGCGATGGATATTTCTCTGAAGCTTCCCGAAGCGAACATATAATGACCTTTTCAGGCAAATCATCATTGCGTTTGTCTTTGACAGGATAAAAGCCATCATTCAAAACAAAATACAGAAATGAATGAATTCCGGGGACATCGCATTTAAAAACCTCGTAAGGATTTACTGGTATATTAAGTCGATTAATGTTCAACCCATAATCCACCGAAAGTGCTTCGGTAAAGTCGGAATATTTGTAATTTTCAAGCTTCGATGTGGGAAATCCCAACTGCTCGAAAAGTGCAAAGTAGGAATCACGATTTGCATTCATCAGTGCTGATGAATGTTTTTTTATTGTTTCGTGATACTCGTTATATAAATTGATATATTGCTTTTCCATTATTCAGCATTTGGCACATTGGTATTTTGATTAATTAGCAAATTATTAAACTTCCACTTCCTGTTTAATCCAGTCGTAGCCTTTTTCTTCAAGTTCGAGTGCCAGATTCTTATCGCCGGTTTTCACTATTTTCCCATCGTGCAGAACATGCACATAGTCGGGTACTATATAGTCGAGCAGCCGTTGATAATGTGTAATTACAATAAATGCATTGTCGGGGCGTTTAAGCTTGTTTACACCGTTAGCAACAATACGGAGTGCATCGATATCTAATCCTGAATCAGTTTCATCTAAAATTCCAAGTTTTGGATCGAGCATTGCCATTTGAAAAATTTCGTTGCGTTTTTTCTCACCACCTGAAAATCCTTCGTTGACAGAGCGATTCGTCAGCTTGTTATCCATTTCAACCAAAGTTTTTTTCTCACGCATTAACCGAAGAAAATCTGTAGCTGATATTGGTTCTTCTCCCCGATATTTACGCTGCTCATTAATTGCGGTACGCATAAAATTTACCATGCTTACGCCGGGAATTTCAACCGGATACTGAAAACTCAGGAAAATACCTTCGTTTGCACGCTCTTCAGGCGCTAGCTCCAGTAAATCTTTTCCGTGAAATTTTACTTCGCCATGTGTTACTTCGAATGAAGGATGTCCTGTAAGCACCGAAGCAAGAGTTGATTTTCCGGCACCGTTGGGTCCCATTATAGCATGTATTTCGCCCGGACGAACCACCAGGTTCAGCCCCTTTAATATTTCTTTGCCATCAATATTGGCATGTAAGTTTTTAATTTCTAACATAATTAGTTGCCCCCTAACCCCCTAAAGGGGGTTCTTCTCGTATTTCTAAAGGGGGTTGAGAAGTTAAATATATTTGTTGATAAAAAATTTACTACTAATTCTAATCACAATTCCCCCTTTAGGGGGTTAGGGGCAGGTTACCCCACACTTCCTTCCAACGTTATTTGCAATAGTTTTTGTGCTTCTACTGCAAATTCCATCGGCAGTTTGTTTAGTACCTCTTTTGCATATCCGTTTACAATAAGTCCAACAGCATCTTCGGTTGAAATTCCACGCTGATTGCAATAAAAAATCTGATCCTCACTGATTTTCGAAGTAGTAGCTTCGTGTTCCACTATGGCTGTTTCATTGTTTACTTCCATATAAGGAAAAGTGTGTGCACCACATTTGTCACCAAGCAGCAAACTGTCACACTGCGAGAAGTTGCGTGCATTTTCAGCTTTTGGTCCTATGCGAACCAAACCACGATAGCTATTGTTGCTGACCCCCGCCGAAATACCCTTCGAAAGAATATGACTGCGTGTATTGCGGCCTAAATGAATCATTTTCGTACCTGTGTCAGCCTGTTGATGGTGGTTGGTTACTGCCACCGAGTAAAATTCTGCTGAAGAATTATCGCCCTGAAGAATACAACTCGGATATTTCCAAGTAATAGCTGAGCCTGTTTCTACTTGCGTCCATGACAATTTAGAATTTTCGCCTTTGCAAATTCCACGTTTAGTTACAAAGTTGTAAACTCCCCCACTACCGTTTTTGTCGCCGGGATACCAGTTTTGTACTGTTGAGTATTTTACTTCGGCATTTTTCATAACTACGATTTCTACAATCGCGGCATGAAGTTGATTTTCGTCACGCATGGGCGCTGTACATCCTTCGAGATAGGATACATAGCTGTCTTCGTCAGCAACAATCAAAGTTCGTTCGAACTGTCCGGTATTCACTGCGTTAATTCGGAAATAGGTAGAAAGTTCCATTGGGCAACGTACTCCCTTGGGTATATACACAAATGAACCGTCGCTGAACACAGCAGAATTAAGCGCTGCAAAAAAATTATCTGTTACAGGCACTACTGATGACATGTATTTCTGTACGAGATCAGGATGATGTTCCACAGCTTCACTGAATGAACAAAAAATTATGCCTTTTTCAGCCAATGTTTCCTTAAAAGTAGTTTTTACTGATACGCTGTCCATTACTGCATCTACGGCAATTCCTGAAAGCGCCATTTGTTCTTCCAGTGGAATGCCGAGTTTATTGAAAGTGTTCAGTAATTCAGGATCCACTTCATCGAGGCTCTTGGGTGAGTTTTTGCGCGGAGCTGCATAATACGAAATAGCCTGATAGTCTATTTCAGGTATTGTGAGATGTGCCCATTCAGGCATTTTCATTGCAGACCATTTGCGAAAAGCATCAAGCCGGTAATCAAGCATCCATTTCGGCTCGTTTTTCTTTGCGGAAATTAACCGAATTACATCTTCATCGAGTCCAACTGGAATAATGTCAGTTTCAATTTCAGTTGTAAATCCGTATTTATATTCGCTTTGGGTAACTTCATGTAATATATCTTCTGCCATAATTTTTTATCTGATATTCAAATCTTCATTTTTTGAATGAAAAGATTGAATTATATTGCAAAATTACAAAAATTGTGCGTTTGAGCACTTATTTTTTTATTTCAATTGACAGCCTCATAACAAATAAAATGACTTTAATGTTTAGATATTAGACAAATTTTTAAGTATCTCTCTAATCGAATGTATGTAAAAAGTTTAATATCAATATAATAAAGTTTTAATGTTAAGTTCATTTTGATAATATATGCAATAGGTTGTCCAATATTAAAGCAATAAAAATAAAATTATATATCTTTGTATATGTTTAAATACAAAGTTTTTTAGGCAAAGCCTTATTATGTCCGAGAATAAAAAAAGTGAAAAAAGAGTAAGACGCACAAAAATTGCTATTGAAAGAGATGTTTTGAAAGCTGTGGATTCCCTTATAGAGGAAGTTGGGTTCAGTAATATAACTCTTACAGGAGTAGCAGAACGTGCAAAAATTGAACCGGCGGTTTTCTATCGAAGGTATGCAAATCTTGAAGAACTTTTCGATAAATATACGCATAAATACGACTATTGGTTTGGCGATATTTTGCAAAATATTCCGAAAAATCTTTCGCAGGAAGAGGGCTTTTACTGGGTTATGGAAAAACTCATTGGTGCTTTGTATCACAACAAAGGAATGCAACAATTGCTGAAGTGGGAACTTGTAGAAGATAATCAGATTACAAGACGTACGGCACGTTTGCGTGAATCGATAAACGAACCGCTGATACGTTTGCTGGAATATAAATTTCAAGGGAGTGGGCTGGACATTAATGTGATAGCTGCCAATGTAATTGCAGGAATTTATTATTTGATATTGCACCGTAAACGTTCGAAATTTTGTGATGTGGATTTTACAAGCAGGCAAGGTAAAGCCAGATTGAGCAACGGTATAAAACAATTAATAGATTTACTTTTTGAAAAAGTTGCTAATGAACAAAGAATTACACAAATTGCAGAAAAACTTAAAGCTGAAGGAGTAAGCGAAGAAATAATTGCTCGTTGTGTTCAGCAGTATTAGAATTTTAAAGTCATAGTACTCAACTTTCGTAAGTCGTTTATGTGCTTTTTTATAAATTTATTATAAGTCTTGATTTATTATATAGCAATGATAATCAGATGTTTATTGTTTTTGGTGTTTTTTTGTGAAACTTTGTGTCTGCTTCGTGTAACTCTGTGTAAAAATAAGTCTTATAAATTATACTAATACACAAAAATCACAAAGAATGCACAAAACACTCAAAGACATTTTATTTACAACAAATATATCAGGTATTTACAATTTAAACTTTCACTTGCGAAAATTGAGTCATAGTATTTAATAATCTGTCCGATACAAAAATCAGTATTGGATTTTTTTTGTCATTCTTTTACGATTCAAATCTAAATATATTTTAAAAATAAGAAAAATATAATGTATAAAAAATTATAAATAGCTTATATATAAATAAATATAATATTATGATAATTTTTTATATGCTGAAAGTATTGTATAAAATAAATATATACATTATTTTTGCATGGGTATCATATACAAAATTTGTGATTTTTTAGATGTCAAATCTTACTATTAAAATAAATAATCGCATTCAAACCTTATGTTAGTTTTTCCATGTTTACAAATTCTTTGAAATTTCTTCATGTAATCTTTTGTTAGTAGTTTTTAGAAACATGTCTGTCGAAATCTGTTTTTAATCTGTATTTTTTAAGTAAAGGGTAAAATTGCTAGTATATATTGACTACAGGTGAAATTTCAAAATTATTAAAACCAAATCTGTATAATTGCAGGTTTGGTTTTTTTAATTTGCAGATTTTCATGTCAATAAGTAATATCCGGCAGCACTATCAATTCATTGACAACTAATTCATCAAACAGTAAAAGAAAGCGAATAATCGATTTAAGTATAAATTCAGCCAAAATTATGAATAACTTGTTCAACAAGTTTTAAATTCGTAATTTTGCGTTTGAAAAAATACCGACAATGTATTCATCAAACTATCACAGCCACAGCATATTTTGTGATGGAAGAAGTTCCATGGAAGATTTTGTGCGTTTTGCTATTTCAGCGAATCTCCATAAGTTTGGTTTCTCTTCACATGCTCCGCTTCCTTTTCATACAGCTTGGTCAATGAATTTGGATGACTTTGATGATTATCAACAAGAATTTAAACGACTGAAAGAAAAATATTCTTCCCAAATTGAACTCTTTATTGGTCTTGAGGCTGATTATATTGAAGGATGTACCAATGTATTTGACGATTTTTATAAAAACAATACATTCGATTATCTTATAAGTTCTATTCATTATCTTGACTGTACCAGTGATAACTATTTCTGGAGTATCGATGGCCCTTTTGATACATTTGCGAGAGGATTAAACGAATTACACAATGGAGATATATTTGCGGGTGTGTGCCGGTTTTTCGATGTTTCTAATCAAATGATAGAAAAAGGTGGTTTCGATATTGTTGGACACGTTGATAAAATTATGATGCACGCTTTTAAATATCCTGAATTCAACATAACTTATCCCAGATATGTCAGTTTAGTGCATCAAACACTTGAAAATATTGCACGGAAAGGACTTTTACTCGAGATTAACACAAAGTCATTGAAAGAGTTAGGTTATACATTTCCACATAAAATGTTTTTTCCTATTATTAAAGAGCTAAACATTCCTTTGATTTTGAGTTCGGATTGTCATTATCCCTACAAAATTGACGATGGATTTGTTGAAACTAAAGCAGAATTGAAAAATGCAGGAATTAACGAGCTTTATGAGCTTACTAATGGGAAATGGGTTGCTGTAAAAATCTGACAAAATTAAAAAACAAGAAACTTGTATAAAATTGCCATTATAGGACCTGAGTCCACAGGAAAATCTGAATTGTCGAAACAATTGTCGGCTTACTTTAAAGTGCCTTGGGTGCCTGAGTACGCTCGAACTTATATCGAAGGTTTGAATAGACCATACAATTATCGCGATGTTTGTCATATAGCCCGAACGCAAATTAAAGAACAAATTTTTTATAAAAAAAAGCCCGATACGAAATTGGTATTTTTTGATACCGATTTAATTATTACAAAAGTATGGTTAGAGTACTGTTATAGTAAAATTCCGGTATTTGTTACAAAACATCTCAAAAAAAAATATTTTGATCTCTACCTTCTTTGCGAGCCTGATATTCCTTGGGTGCCTGATCCTGTTAGAGAACATGGTGAAGACAGACAATATTTTTTCGATTGGTATCGGCGTGAAGCTGAACTAACAGGCACTCCCTGTGTTATAATAAACGGATTGGGTTCTAATCGCATTGAAAATGCAATTAATGCCATAAAATCCAAACTAAAAATTTAATTTTATTCTGTTTATTAATATATTCAACTTTCGCATGTATTTAATTGCTTGAATTACTGATTATTGCTAAATGCTGCATATTGAATATCAAATGGTTATACAAATGTATGTTTTCCAAATTTTCGATGTTTTACCTCAACCCCAGCCCCTCTCCTTCCCGCGAGCGGGACAAGTATCCGAGGGGAACGGTACACCGCAAGTAGAAAATTCATTGCACATATTTATTTGTTTCAAATTCAATTACTTATACAAGCGAAAATTAAATTAATATATAAAATGAACAAAAGAACACTTGATACAATAAAGAAATTAGCTGATATAGAAAGTTTTAAGGATATCTGCCATCAGCAAACACAGAATTTTCCCATGCCATCGGTAGAGGTTCTTGCTGAGATAGTACAACTAACCAGAGCTATCCTTTTTCCCGGATATTTTGGCGATGCAGATGTAAACTCACGAACCATGCTTTATCATATCGGTGTAAATATTGATCGTTTGCAGGTTTTGTTAAAAATGCAAATAAAAGCCGGACTTTGTTTTGAGAACCCTTATGAAGCAACTTCTTGCACCGATTTGGAACAAACTGTTGGCGAAATTGCTACTGGATTTATTGTACAATTGCCCGAAATAAGAAACAAGTTGCGTACCGATGTTCTTGCTGCTTACAACGGCGACCCGGCTGCAAAAAGTTTTGGAGAAGTAATTTTTTGTTATCCAAGCATACGTGCTATCAGTAATTACAGAATCGCAAATGCTTTACTCAAACTTGGTGTGCCACTTATTCCGCGTATCATCACCGAAATGGCACATTCCGAAACAGGGATCGACATTCATCCTGGTGCTACGATTGGCGAATACTTTACAATTGATCACGGTACTGGTGTGGTAATTGGCGAAACTGCCGTTATTGGCAATAATGTGAAAATGTATCAGGGAGTTACACTCGGAGCAAAAAGTTTTCCGCTCGATGAAAACGGCAACCCCATAAAAGGAATTC
>CAYNGF010000036.1:0-30602 GCA_964396515.1 uncultured Paludibacter sp. | reverse complement strand
GAATCACGCTGAATAACAGCGATATATAATATTAATCGAAATAAAGTCTAATAAACAAACAATAAAGATTTATTTGTAATTATTCTGATATTATTGCATTATTTGTAAAAAAACGAATAAATTTGTCGTGAAATGAAATTTCAATTCAGATGAAGATTTCTTAGTTTCATCAGAACAATTAATAGATATTGTTTGTTAAAATCACAATGAACAAATTTATTTTTCCTGAAGTGTAGCCTTAAATAAAAAATCTTCAAGTTGAAGATCTCAAAAGCAGGTTCTTTTTTTCTTAATTAAAGGCAAATCTCATAATATGAAAAGTCACAAACTTATTATTGCCTGTTTTTTTTCATATATGCTTACGGATTTTTTTTCTATCCGTGTTTATAGTCAGAGCATTGAGAATATTAGCCAACAGAAACCATTTGTTATAAACGGCGGCGTTGGTTTGAGTTACACAGCTACATTAACTAATGACAGCAACCGCGTGCCTATGCCTGCTTACTGGGGTACCAATATTAATCTGAATATGAAATTATTTGGTATTCAGATTCCTTTAACGGCAGTTTACACCAACGGAAAACTTACACTCACCAATTCGTTCAATCAATTTGGTATCAGCCCTAGTTACAAATGGATAACACTGCATGCAGGTTACCGTCAGTTTTCATTTTCACCTTTTACTGTTTCGGGTCAAACAATTTTTGGCGGAGGCATTGAACTGAATCCATGGAAATTGCGGTTAGGATTTTTTATGGGGCGCTTACGTCGGGCTGTGGAAGTGGACTCTGCACGCATGTTCGAGGAAAATATACCCGGTTCGTATCCACTGAACATTACCTACGAAAACGGGAAAAACTATTATTCGACACAAGCATCGTACGAGCGTAGAGCTTGGGGAGCAAAAGTCGGATTTGGAGATAGAAATAATTTTCTTGACCTGATTTTTTTTCGTGGGTTCGATAATTCAGCCAGCATTACAAAAAAAGGTAATTTAAATATATTACCCGAAGAAAATGTGGTACTTGGTGTAAATTTTTTCAGAAAATTGCAAAAACATATTACACTCGGGGTAAATGCTGCTGCAAGCGCTTATACTTACAATACCGACATTGACCCCATTGCAACTGAAATTCCTTTTATCGATTTAATTAATAAAATAATTGTAGTTAGACCTACAACACAATTGCAATGGGCAGGCGAAGCAAATTTGAATATATCGTATACAAATTTCAACATATTAACTTCGTACAAAAGGGCAGAACCGGGTTTCCGCAGTATGGGGATCAACTCATTTATGACCGATCTGAATATGTTAACCATTCAACCTTCATGGAGTTTGTTCAAGCAAAAAATCAGGTTTAATAATGTAATACAGTTTCAATCCGATAATCTGAACGGATATAAAATGCTTACAACCCATCGTAGATTGCTAAACTCAGCCGTATCCATGAATCTATCCAATAACTTTGGCATTGATTTTAATTATAATAACAATGGCATTTCACAAATTAAAACCACTGCCATAATACCCGATTCAGTGCAGGCATCACAAAACAGTCAGATGTTTATGGTTTCGCCGCGTTTATTTTTTACAACTGAAAAATTCTCCAATGTAATTTCGTTGGTAACAAGTTTTACCGATATGCAAAACCGGCAAGTAAATGGAATTAACAATGATGTGAAAAATACTTATGCTACGTTGACTAATACATTTATGCTTTATACCGGAGGCTGGAGTGTAAATGCCGGCGCCAATTATAATTCGGCATTGACCACGTTAGCTGAACTTAAAAGTTTTGGAATCATTGCCGGCATTAGCAAGGCAATGCTTAACAACACACTTACACTTACTAACAATAGTACATTTCTGTTCAATCAATTGAACGGCGCTCCGAATGGCACCACTGTTTCAATTGACTTCAATGCAGCATTCATTTTTTTGAAGCGAAACACATTAAGTGTAGCTTATAACTTTTTATATTCGCCTGCTAACGGTGTTTATAACTTCACCGACTTCAATCAGTCGAGGTTTATGGTTGTTTATCAGTATAACTTTTAAAATCAAACTACCGGAATATGAAAGACTCAACAATATATTTCAAAATACGAATGGTTGCGATGGTTCTGTTTTTAACAGCATCGCTTTCAGCACAGGTAAATATTACGCTGAATGTACTACCACCGTATTCGCCATATTTTCGAGATTACTTGGGATATGCCACCAATACTAAAACGCTGATTACTCTGCTTTACACCAATCCGAGTGCAAATGTGCCAATTAAGGTTTTTCTTACAGCATCCATCAAAAAAGATGATCAAACCATTTCAGCCGAAGTAAGAGATACCTATAAACCTGCTTTACCCATTGATTTGCACCCTAATATTCCTAAAACACTTACCGGCACACAGTTACAAACAATTTTCGGAAATGGAACAGCCAACGATTTAATACTTAAAGGCATTACCATGACTGATGTAATAACAAATCAGGCGATGCCCGAAGGAAATTATTCGCTTTGTGTTAAGGTGAGAGATTATTTCACAGGGAATTTGCTCGGAGAAGACTGTCGTACAATGTTTATTGCTTACAGTGAACCCCCACAATTTACTTATCCGATAAATAATTCCACAGAGTTTGCAAAAATTCCGCAATATCTTATGTTATCCTGGTCTCCTGTTACGCCATTTGTACAGGGAACTACGTATCGATTACGCATTGTAAAAGTACCGATGGGTGTAAGTAATTACGATGCCCTGAATTACTCAACACAAGTTGTACTCGAAAAGTCGAATATACAAACCACCAATTTTGCACTTGACCTTGCCAGTGGCATAAAACTCGATACCGGTGCAGTTTATGCAGCCCAAGTTACAGCCGTTTCGAAAAATGCGTATATAAAAAACAACGGTAAAAGTGAACCTGTGCAATTTTTGTACAAAGCTTTACCCGGTTGGAACAATACACCTCCTATTATTTTATCCGGTGGGAGCAGTTCAATTTTTACGATGCTGAATCCACAAAAATTTAATACCGGCAAAATTGATACATTAGTGGTTAATAATGAAACCAATATGCTCATGAATTGGGCTTGGGTAAAAAAAATCACAAATGATTCTTCTATTGTTGATGACAAAAATATAATTCAGCAAAAGCAAATTGAAAAATATCAACTCAGTATCGAAAAAACAAAGAAACTGAAAAGTGATAAGCAGAATTTTGTTTTCAAACGCGATTTTATGAAAGATGTCACTACCAAATTGATAGAGAATTCACTCCAGTTGACCGATTCGCAGGCTTTGGCTGCAGGATTTGTTGATGGAGGTCAATATCGAGCCACATTGAAAGCGTACGACACGCAAAATAAAGAAGTTGGCAGTACTGCCAGTGTCGATTTTATTTTCCGTCGAATAGCCAATGAAACACCCACTTTCAAAATTCCGGTTCAGGCTGTCGTCAATTACAACTTTAAAGATTTTCCTGAAAGCTATCCTGTTAGTAATTCAGAGGTTATAATTGATGCGTTAAAAAGACAAAACTCCAAAACAGCTGCCAATACGGCAAGTACAGAAAACGGATTTTTGTTCGAAAATTTACCTGCCGAGAATATCGATGGCATTAATTACGTAAAAATTGCTTCAGTTACCGTTCAGACCGATTCACTTGGAAAAATTTTGACAGTTTTACCTGTGCCTCAAAAATATTTCGATACCGATTCTGTTGTATATCGATTGAAAATAGCATCGAAGTATTACTTCGATAAACATTTCGGACTTATCCAAAAACCGGTAAACTACAAAGATTCAGTGATTAATTTCGGCTCACTAACTGCAAAAACTTTTGCATATCAATTGAAATTAAATGTACGGAAAGAATTCACGCAATATAATTTGGTGCGTAACGAGCAGGGACTGACGGTTTCCCTCGCAGAAGGAACGAATGTTGTTCAGAATGCTTCAAATGAATTGGATGGTGAAAGTCAGCAATATACCTATGAAGTCGCAAAAGAAACCATTGCCGAGGGAATTCCAGTATTACTTTTTCGAGAAAACAAGCAAAGTTACCTTCCTGCTTACGAAGGGAATATTACGAAAACCAATCCTCCCCAAAAGACCTTTAGCAAAATAACCATTGTAGGCTTTGGAACCACCGTACGTGAAAAGGACAGTACTTACGTAACTTTTGACCGATTACTCTCTACCAATACAACGGATGAAACATATTATATCATCGCGATTAAAAATCTGAATGAATTTTTGTTGAACAATACAGCTAAACAAGCTTCTGTCTCTGGTTTAACTGCAAATTCGGTAGGAAATTATCAAATGACTTTAAATAATTCGGGAAATTTGACCCCTGCTTTAAGCGAAAAGTTAGCAGGTGCTATCGAGAACATGTTGCTGAGTCCATCGTTTACGAATTTTGTGGATTCCGGTGAATTTGTTGCACAAAAAGTATCTTTCAGACTTCCAATGCCTCAGGATATCAGTAGCGAAAATGCATTTTACCGATATGTAAAATCGAATTATGACATTATTTCATGTACACCACCCACTTCACGAATTAAGGGAAGATTGTTTTACACGTGGAAATCGGATGCGAAAAAGCTAAAACGACCCTTGGCAAATACTCATTTCAGGGTAATTGTGGATTATGTTGATGGCAGTGGAAAAACTATAGGTGCAACGGGAAACACCAGTCAGATTTATGCAAAATTAAGCGGACACTGGGAATATACAGCATTTCAACCCGCAGGCTCTGATGAATACATTCCTTTGGTCGATCAATATGCTACCATGGCCGAAGGAACCACCGATAGTCAGGGTTTTTTCAGTGTCGATGTAGTGAATATCAACAAAAAAGGAAACTTGGGAAGCGGCACTTTATATCATTCCGAAGGAAGTTCCAAGCCTCCTGTTGCCGGTGAAGATGTTGAAAGTCAATTTAAAAAAGAGATCGAATCAATAATAAATCCGGGGGACCAAAATTTTGGTTTCAGCCAGAATAGTTTTGGAAACAGTCAGTTTGGAGGCATGCATAATGGGTTGAACGGAGGCGTGAATGTTAGCTTTAACAGCGGAACTCAATCCTATGAAATAGGGAAAGCAACAAAATCGGGAGGAGCGAAAGCCGGAGGTATGATGGATTTTATGCGTGCTCCCGAAGAAGATAAAGTACATGGGCCAAATCCATCCATGCCGGTTTCACCACCGAATGAAAATACATCGGAAACTTTTAGTCAGTTCAGGCGTAGTTTCAGAATTGTAATTGACGGTGATAAAGCACAATATTATTATCCTTCGATTGAAGTTATTGATAATATTCAACCATTCCAAAGCAATACGACGCCCATACAAATTACACATTATGTAAAAGAATTTACGATAAAAGCAAATACATTCGAACTCGATGGAAACAATAAGAAGATTCCACTTTCAGATATGCAGGTAACGCTCTTCCGCGATCTAAGCGAGAAACCAAAGAATTTGCCTGCCGGCGAAGGCGATGGAGAATATACTTATGCAGAGCTAATAAGCCCGGTTTATACACAAACATCAACAGCAAAAAAATATGAGCAACTTTGGCCCTCGGCACAAGTAGAAGCCATACCCGGCGGATACGGTAAAGTGTTGACGGGCTTGTTACAATCAGAGTATAAAAAATATAAAATGCAATCATCAAGTTATGTAAACAAAGGCAGTAAAACCTACGGTTCAAAAATATTTGAAATAAGCGATTTTGCAGATGCCACAACTGATTGGACAAATCCCGAAATTCCTGTAGTGCCCATAGAATGTTTACTCTCACCACTTACAAGCAGAGTATTAGTCAGAGTAAAGGACAGCGTTTCCGGACAAACCCTTACTACCGATAGAGGCACAAAAGTATTGGTTTCAAAAACACCAAAATTTGAAATTGGTCAAATGCTTATTAAACCAGTGGATAAATATGGTTATGCCGAATTAATTGCCAATCTGGATCCGCTCTCAAAGTACATGACAGAACCTGTGGATTCCAATATTTTATGGTTTGGTGCTGTAGCCACCGGTTACAAAATAACTGATGTGCCTTTTAAAGCAGCCTTGCGAAAAGCAGGAGACCAAACTACACCCGTTTTGGCAATTGTTCCTAAAGGTGTGGTAAAAGGACGTGTAATCAATGCTGACATAAGCGGCAGTTCCACAGGCAATATAAATGTAAATATTGTGAACGGTGTTCCTGCTTATTTACAAGCCGATTCAGGTAAAATTTTTGAAACCGATCAGTTCGGAAACTTCGAAATGGAAGTAGCACCAAAGACCGGTGTAAAAATTAAAATTATTCCGAAAGATGTCGCTTGGTTCGATACTACTTACATTCTTTCGGCAGCCGATGCTCAAAAGGAAATTATTGATTTGAAATCTATAAAAGTATATCGTAGGAAACACCGTTTGCAGTTTAATGTTACCACTAAGGCTCAGGTTCAGAATATTATACAAACCTTAAGGGTTAAAAATGCAACTATCCAATTAGGTGAAAGCAAAGTAATAACGGATAATTACGGGAAGGCGCAAATGGTATTCGAAAATGTATCAGTCAATAATTATACTTTCATTGTTCGCGGACCTCAAGGGCAGGGTTATATACCTAAAACGGTGAACTTGAAAAGCGTAGAAACTCGTGATTTTGTACAAGTCAATATCGAACTTGAAAAAGGAAGTGAAATTTCAGGAGTTGTTAAACTTGATGGAAAGCCTGTAAAAAACGCAAGGGTATATCTCGAAATTCAAAACAGTTCCACAGCAGTTCCTGCAATTAATTATCAGTTTGACCAATCTGTTTCTTCGGGAGTTGCGAACTTTAGCCAGGGAGCTGCTCAACAAGTGCAAAGCAATGCAGGGAATTATCAGTATAATCCGAATGTAAGCCCTTCAAACACACCAACAGGGAAAATTACCGATGACGCAAATTTGGTGGTAGCTTTCACCGATGCTTACGGAAATTATGTTTTGCAGGGTGTACCGGTAAATAATCAAAAAATAAACGTCCTGGCAACGCTCGATACTACTTTTACAGTTTCGGGTGACAAACAGCAGGCTAATATCCTCAGTGGTAAGGCAACTGCAAATCTGAATCTGACATCGTACAGCAATGCATTGGTGAATAAACTTTGGGGTTTTCCGCTGACAGTAGAAAAAATAACCCCGGTTACACAAAACCGCATTAAGGTTACCGGATTAGTACATTGCAATGAAGCTATTACTGATTTCAAATTTAAAGAAGATATCCAACTATTGCGAGTGGAAGATGTTGTTTTCGATATTACAGAATCGAACGGTAATAAGGTGGCAAATGCCTCCGGAAGTGCAATAAAAATTCCGGGAGTAACAAGTTTAAAACTATCTTACATTGACAAATACAATGTAAAACTCACATCATATAATGCACAGGGTCTATACAACAGTGTTCCGCTCGAAATTACAAACGAAAACGATTTCGGAAAACTAACCGGCAAAATGCAAATTGTGGACAATTCTTTTAATTATCCGAGTAGTTATCTGAATTTTGCCGGAAGCGAATTTTATTTTGCGAAATTAAACAATGACTCTACCATAACTAACCGTATAAGTGTGGCAACAAGTGCCTACTCCCAAACCGAAGCAAACGGCATCGAATTTATAAAAACAGAAGCTTACCGAAAGGGCATTGCTTCGAAAATTGCGTATTTTAATCAACAACCCAAAGCTGTTTATCATTTAAGTAACAAAGACGGGCAGCCAATTAAGTTTAAACTGATTAATTTCGATGCCAATGCTCTTCCGAAAAAAAGCTATATAGCTACCGATGGAAAAATTTACCTCGATGCATTGTTAACTTGTAAAATTCCCAATGCTCAACCCGAAAACTTCTCGGTATATATTCCCGGTTTAGTGCTCGACGAAAACAAAGTGTATCCGGCATCGTCCACAAAACCTATAGCAGTTTCACTCGAAAAATGGACGCTCGAAGCTCGTAACTGGAGTTTTAGTACTACTGAAGGAGGAATCCTGAGTACAAATGCCATGATACGCACAAAAATCGTGGATATTCCGGTTGGTAAATTTGTGCTACGCAGTGATATGTTCTTTATGGATGAATTTAAAATGAACGAACTGTCGCTTGCAGGAGGAAAATTCAAACTTGAAAATGTCGATCCAACTAAGGCTCACCTGAATTACGAATACATAGTCGGCACCGATATGAAACCGCACTGGAATTTCTGTTTGCTTGGTTCAGGAAATTCGAAAGTTGCTTCGCTGCCTTCGCTTGCAGGGTTGCCAAATTATACTATCGATCTGAATTACATTGAAATACTAAGCAACGATGAAATGATAGTTCAGCTTATGCAAAAAAATACCAAACCGTTTTTGCTTGGCAATTCGGTGGCGAAATTCGAACCGCTAAGCATTTATAATGGACCAAATTACATTAGCGTTAATGGTTTGCTGACAACCGGAGCACCGCGTATGAGCGAAATCGGCTTAACAGCAGTTTGGACAGATAAAAACACAAATCCCACGTTCGAAAATGTTTCGACCGACTTTGAAGGAAAAGGCTTTGTACATTTCGAAGCTGTTAAACAAAAAATATCAATAACAAATGATTTACTAACGATTGAAGGACGGGTACTCGAAAAACCCGACAAAACGTTCAATCCTTTGCCGGCAACTTTCTATGCACATCACGGCAGTGGAAATATCTTAGTGCCCAAGTATCATGTCGATTTGAAAAAGGACTGGATTACACAACTTTCAGAAGTTGAACCCGACGGCATTTCACAACCAAAATCTTCGAACAGTGGTTACAGCCTAAAAATTATCGAAGGTGGAATGAAAGTTCAAAACAATGACTGGCTCACTCTGAAATTCGAAGGTTGGATGATGAACAATTCGAAATCAAAGGATGATATTGCCGACTTTAAAACAAAATTTGAAGTGTTAGGAGATATCAGCGCCAATTCCGACGGGCTTGCTATTACCGGAATCAGTACACCTATCGGTTCCATGTCGCAAACGTTCGATTTCAAAAAGAAAGAACTTATTGGCAGTTTAATGATTAATACTCCCGTTCAATTGGGAACTGTAAGGTTACACAGTGGAACCATCGAAACTTGTTTTGGTATGCAGGGCTTCTATTTAGCAGGTGGTTGCAGTGCATTTATTCCGGCAGGTATTTTAGCCGGCGACTATAACATAGGAATGATGGCAGGTCGTTATCCGCTTACCGATCATTTATGGAATGTAACCAATTCGTATGTTGATCCTGCCGTTCAAAATAAATGTTATAAACAAAGTACCAAAACTCTTTCGGGTTTCTATTTTGCTTTCAACCGTGAAATAATTAAGAAAAGTATCGATTTTGATTATATTCTTGCTACCGGGTATGTAAAAGCACTCGCTCTGATTGGAGGAGATTTTTATTTCAATATTACCGGTGATGACTGGAAACTTGGAGGCGATGGTTACGTGTATGCCGAAGCAAAAGCAGGTCTTTCGGCCATCACAGGCACAAGCATCAGCGGAGGCACCACTACCGAAGGAAAAATTATGTTCCAGTTAGGCGACCCCGGTTATTTCGAAGCGGAAATGAAAATGGACTTTGGTGCTAAAATCGAACAAGATCTCGGATTGTCTACCATATCAAAATCAGTTTCTGTTGAATGCAAAGCTACGGCAGGAACAAGTGGTTTCAGTTTTTCTCTTGGAAGTGGAGGAAGCACATTGACCTGTCCACCGGCAGAATAATTATTAATTAACTTGCAATGATCGAAATAATTATGAATATAAATAAACATATAAAATTAGCTATTGCAGTTCTGATGCTGTTTTTTATTAATACCATTTATGCACAATATGCAGGCAAAGCATATCCGAACGGTATTTTTGTATTTTGTGGAAAAGAAATTCCGAAAAATTTCTCCTACATTATCGAAAAACAAATATCCGCAGGTGTTTGGAAACCTGTTGCTGAATTAAAAGCACCCCTAAGCGAAGCCGAATGCAGGGCTGCCTTTATGGAATTGCCGGATGTGGTTGCATCAGTAAGTCCTTACAAACCTTCTGAAATCACATTTCTGTGGAAACGACTCCAAAAAGCGAACGAACTAGATTCGCTTTACGCCTATGGCAGGGATCCACGTTTTCAGTTTATTGCACGTACAGCTTGGTTCGACCATGGTATAAAAGCTCCGGGTAACTATCAATACCGAATTAAAAAACTCGGCAAAAATGAAGCACTGTCTCTTTTACACGAAGTTGAAATTAATTTTCCCGGACGAGTAGTCATACCGCCCGTTGTGCCGGTTCGTTACAGGTTGAACGAAAAATCTATCAGTATTAGCTATAAAATTTTCGACAAAGATCAGATAAAAGGCATAAAATTGTACCGAAGCAATTATTTGAGAAATAATTTCAGCGAAATCCCCGCTGAAATGATTTTTACCATGCAAAACAATGAAATGGTAGCCGAACTAACCGATTTCAATGTTATCAAAGGTATGACTTACAGCTATATAGCACATGCCATCGATGGGTTGGGCAATAAAGCTAAAAATTCCGATACATTGAATATCTATTTTGTTGCAAAACCTGCCGATCTGGGTCTGGTTACGAATTTAAATGTAACTCCCGATGCAGAAAAAGGAGGAAATTTATTGAAATGGGATTGTAAATACAGCATGAACGTACAAACCATTGAAGTGTATCGATCAGAATCCTATAACGGGAAATATCAACTATTAGCTTCTTTAAATCCGAATCAAAAGGAATATCTCGACAGTCGGAATATCAATCCGGCTACTACCTATTTTTATTATTTGGCTATCAACAATGGTTACGGAAGCAGTTTGCCGAGCGCACGTGTTCCTGCCATTCTCGAAGGGCGAAATCCAAATTTATTTCCACCGCAAGATGTCGCGATTACGCGAAAAGGGAAGGTTGTTCAACTTACTTTTCGACGTTTGGGGAAAGATATTCGCGGATATTATGTTTACCGTGGCGATGGTTACACGACTCCACTCTCGCAGTTACAGCGTATGTTGCTGTCAACGGATTCTTTGCTTACTTACAACGACACCTTACCTAACAGCCTCGACACAGAAGTGTACAGTTATGCTGTAGCATCTATCAATTCATCGTACAACATAAGCCCCATGAGCGAACGCGTAAGCATTTCGTACAGCGGTGGAAGACTTCCCGTTCCGGATAAAGTAAATATCATTGACAACAACAAATCGTTGATTGTAACATGGACAGATGTTGCCAAATTGCATTCGGGCGTTATGGGTTATCGTATTTTCAGAGAAACACGTTACAATGATAATATTGAGCTCCCTGAAAAGCTAATAGCCGTTACCGATTTTATGAACAATGCTTTTACTGATACACTCTTAATACCCGGCAGATATTATACCTATAGGGTAGAGTGTTTCGGAGAAGACACTTTAGACGCCGGCAGCAAAAGTCAACCGGCCGGATTTTTGTATATGGGCGAACCCTTGCTGCAACCCGGAAATGTAACTGCCATTCCTTCCGACAAAAAAATCATACTGAAATGGACCATACCAGTATCTGAAAATTTGCTTTCAGCGCTAATTTATAGGTCGGTTGAAAATGGTGAACCAATTTTGCTAAAAGAAACTGATGCGAAAACCGAATCCTTTGAAGATACTACAGCTGCATCGGGCACAATGTATTATTACTTTATCGTTTTAAAATATAAAAACAACCTGACCAGCAAACCCACCGATGCTGTAGGAGCAAAATGGGGAATTTAATTCATACTACTTTAATTCTTGATTTTTAAAAAAAATTTTATTGTGGTGAAATATGTCAATAAGGTATGTTAAACTGATTTTTTGTTGCAACACATAAATTATTGTTTAATTTTGTGTTGTAACAATTTTCGGTACATGAAAAACACTTTAACAACACTCCTTTTTTTAGTTTTCAATATAATTCTGCAGGCTGAACCTGTCTGCCATTTCCGTCATTATTCTACAGAGGATGGTTTGCCGCAATATACCATAATGGATATGCTGCAGGATAGAAATGGTTTCATGTGGTTTGGGACTTGGGATGGGTTGAGCAAATTTGATGGTTACCGTTTTCACAACTACAAGGTGCGTGCGGGTGAAACGTATTTTATGCGCAGTAACCGTATTGAACGAATTTACGATGATCGTTATGGTCGTATCTGGTTTAAATGTTACGATGGTGAAATTCACTGTTTTAATCCCAATACAAGAAAATTCTGGGGTGTACAGTTGGTTCGCGATTTACAGAAAAACCCCTTTACGGCAACCCACATTGATATTAAACCAAGTGGTAAAGTCTGGCTTTTTTCTGAAAAGAATGGTTGTATTTTAGTGTCCGACTCCTTGTTTAACACCATCAATTTTGATTTTACAATCGGGAATATTAAAGCACAAACTGTAAATGCTGTAATCGAAGATAGAAATGGAAATTCCTGGTTGTTGACGGATAACGGGGTTTGGTTTGTAAATGGTAAAAACTACGAAACAAAACCTTTTTTTTACGAAAATAATACTGATAACACTAGTGATAATCAGGTTTTTTATGCTGGACTCAGCACGGATAATTTACTGTATTTTGGTTCGGATAATGGGCGCATTTGGCGTTATAATTTACTCGATGGAAAATTTAATTTAATTCAGTTACCGACAGAATTTTCTATTAAACAGGTAAAGGCATTTAACAGCCAAAAACTAGTAGCGGTTACATCGAGTGATGGTTTTATAGTTTTTGATCCAGCGGGAAAGAAAGCGGAAAAATTCAATCGTACGAACTCGCCGGAACTTAAATCAGACAGAATATCCGAGATTTTTTTTACCGGAAACAGGTACATGTGGTTCGATACTGAAAATGTGGGAATTTTCCGTTTCGATTTTAGCACTAACTCATTGAGATACTATAATATTGAAACTGATGATCCGGCTACGATAGTTTTCCCACCGCGTACTATGGTTTTCGAAGATATCAAGGGTCGATTATGGATTCAACCGAAAGGTGGTGGATTTTCGCTTTACAATCATACCACCGAGCAGCTCGAACCTTTTTTTAATTCGCGTCATAAAGGAAAATGGTTTTTTTCCAATATCATTCATTCAGCATGTTCCGATATACAGGGAAATCTATGGATGTGCACGCGGTCTCATGGTTTGGAAAAAGTGGTTTTCGATCAGCAGTTTTTTAAAACTCAAAAAATAAATAACGAGAAAAATTCAGTTACTGTCAACGATGTGCGATGTGTTTTTGAAGATAGTAAACGTAATTTGTGGATTGCTACAAAAGATCGGCGTCTAACAATTTATGATGCTGCCGGCAAGCGAAAAGGCTGTCTGGATGCTAACGGAAATATTGTGAAGGATGCTTTTATGCCTGCTATGGTTTACTGCACTATGGAGGACGATGCTGGAAATTTATGGTTTGGAACCAAAGGGAGCGGTGTATTTTTACTGCATAACAACCAAACTGATATTAAAGTACGTTTAGAGCATTTCTCCAATAATCCTTCTGATGTTTATAGCCTGACCGACAATAGTGTTTACAGCATTTTTCAGGATAGCAGAAGAAATATCTGGATTGCAACTTATGGAGGTGGTCTGAATCTTGTAAAAAAAAATACTGATGGAAAATTATTGTTTGTGAGCCACCGCAACAATCTGAAAAATTATCCTGTTGATACATTTTTTCGTTTACGCTTTATTACAGAAAATGCACAGGGTAATATCTGTGTTGGTTCAACTGCCGGCTTACTTATGTTTCCGGCAAAATTCGATGCGCCGGAAAATATCCTATTTAAGCAATATTCACGTCAACCCGGCAATAGCCAAAGTCTAATGAATAATGATGTGCATGGTATTTGCATCACCCGAAAAGGAGAAATGTATCTTGCAACTTTTGGTGGTGGGCTTAACAAAGTGACTGAATTTGACAAATCAGGGTTCCCTTTAAAATTTGATGCATTCACTACCGAAGATGGATTACCTTCGGATGTTACACTTGCAGTAATTGAGGATGAGTTCGGTAAACTATGGATAACAACCGAAAACAATCTTTCCAAATTCGATCCGGAAAAGGAAGTTTTCGAAAATTTTGCCGAAGTAAAACGAATGATGGCATACAGTAACTTTTCAGAAGCTTCGACAGTTAAATTGCGAAACAATACTATGGTTTTCGGCTTTTCTGATGGAATAGTCAGATTCTCGCCGGCTCAAATTATTAACAGTAGTTACAAACCATATATAGCTCTATCTGGGTTTCAACTTTTTAATAAAAATGTAGAACCGGGAGTTGAAAATTCACCGCTTGCGAATGATATTAACGCATTATCCAGATTAAAACTTAAGCATAACCAAAATTTTATCACTATCGAATATGCTGCACTCGATTTTGTAGATCCGGAAAATATTTTGTATGCTTATAAGCTTGAAGGGCTCGATGAGAACTGGAATTATGTACAAAAACAAAGAACTGCCAATTACACAAGTCTCCCGAAAGGGAAATATGTTTTCAAAGTAAAATCAACTAATAGTGAGGGAGTTTGGATGGATAATGAAAGAACACTGGAAATTGAAGTTTTACCTTCGTTTTGGCAAACCATTTGGGCGTACTTACTCTATTTACTCATTTTTATCGGCATTGTTCTGTTGGTAGTTCAAATTCTTTATACAATTTACAGACTGCGTGGCAATGTGGAACTCGAAAAGAAAATGTCCGAAATGAAACTGCGTTTTTTTACTGATATTTCACACGAAATTCGCACACCGCTCACTATGATTACTGCTCCGGTTGATTTTTTGTTAAACGACAAGGAAACGCCAGAGGGAGTAAAAAAACATCTTAAAACGATTGCACAGAACACTTCGCGAATGTTACGATTAGTAAATCAGATACTCGATTTCCGAAAAATTCAGTTTCTACATCTTAAAGTGCGTGAAGTTGAAATTAGTAGTATTGTACGGGAAATTTGCGAAAATTTTACCGAAGTTTCAGAAAATCAACATGTAAAATTAGTGTTCACCAACAAAACTTCCGATGATAAAGTATGGCTCGATCCTGATTGTTTGGAAAAGATACTGATGAACTTACTATCAAACGCATTCAAGTTTACCCCAGCCGGAAAATCTATTGAAGTTGTAACTTATTCTGACGATAAAACTGTAACTGTTTCTATAACAGACCAAGGAATTGGTATTCCCAAAGAGAAACAAAAAAATTTGTTTGTACGTTTTGCATCTTTAAGTGATGATAAAAGTAAACCAAGTACAGGAATAGGATTATCGCTTGTAAAAGAACTTGCCGATAAGCATGGAGCAAAATTATCATTTGAAAGTGAACCCGGCAAGGGAAGTACTTTTTCTGTTTCGTTTCAACGTGGAGTAGCACATTTCGATAAAAATGTAGAAATATTAGCAGCATACACAGAAGAAAAAAATAGGGATAATGAGTCAGAATGTGCACAAGTATCCATTAAACAAAATGATACAATTTCACAAGATGAAAAATTTTCAGTATTAATTGTAGAAGATGATGATGATTTGCGTTCTTTTATTCGCTCAATTATCGAAAACGAATATATTGTTTATGAGGCAGGAGATGGAACGGTAGGTTGGGAGTTGGCAAATGAAATTACACCTGATTTTATTGTGAGTGATATTATGATGCCGGGTATGGATGGTATAGAATTACTCCAGAAACTGAAAACAAATCGAAATACAAGTCATATTCCGGTAGTTTTGTTAACAGCCAAAACCACTATCGAAAGCAAACTCGAAGGTTTGGCTTATGGTGCAGATGATTATATAACCAAACCTTTCAGTGTTCTGTACTTTCAGGCTCGAATTTCAAATCTAATTCAGCAGCGACGTTTGCTCAATGAAATTATCACCAGTCGAATGAATGTAGGAACCGGTACAATGAATTTCAATCCTGAGCCTTTTGTTTTTACATCGCACGACGAGGAATTTATGAAAAAAGTATTGCATGTAATAGAAGAGAATATGGAAAATTACGATTTTGTAGTTGATGATATTGCAAAAGAAGCAGGTATGAGTCGTTCCGTGTTTTTTAAGAAAATTAAAAGTCTAACCGGCATGGCACCTGTTGAATTTATCAGGGAGATGAAAATGAAACGGGCAGCACAAATTCTAATTTCAGGTCAATATATGGTTAAAGAAGTTTCATATATGGTAGGAATTTCTGACACCAAATATTTTGCCAAATGCTTTCGAACCCGTTTTGGCATGACACCGATGGAGTATAAAAACCAAAATAGTGCGAATAGTAAAAATCATTAGCCCAATGAGATAGTTTATGTTTATAACTAATCCATTTAAATTATTTGAATTGTAATTTTCCGGATAATAATAATTAACTCTCATAATTAAAATAAAAAGCATATTTTTTAAACTCTGGGGAGAGTAATTTGTTTTTTAAATATATATATATTTGCATTCACATTAAAATCAGGTACATTATGAAAAATACTTTTACCCATAATTTTACCAAAGTAATGGCAGCATTACTCTTTACTATCTTCTTTGCCGGTTCGGTTTCTGCCAATGGTTATTACTTTTACGTACAACTTACGGATAAAAAAAACTCGCCTTACTCGCTTACGCAGCCTACTGATTTTCTTTCAGCACGTGCTATTGCCCGCCGTGTGGCATTTCAACTTCCTATTGACTCAACAGATATTCCTGTAAATCCGGCTTATATTCAAGGGGTTGAAGCTGCCGGTGTTAAAGTTTTCAGAACCACACGCTGGTTAAACGGCTTAACTGTAATTGCAGCCGATTCGTCAGTTATGAGTGCAGTCAGAGCTTTGCCTTACGTAAAACGGGTTCAATATACCGGATTAGCTAACAGCAATCCTCCGCTTGTTGGAAGACAGAAATTTCCACGTGCAAAAGAAGTGTATGATTATGGTAGTGCAACAACCCAAATTAACCAAGTAAATGGGGCTTATATGCATAATCAGGGATATACCGGCGCAGGGATTCATGTCGGAGTGCTCGATGCCGGATTTTCTAATGTAAATATCAATCCCGGATTCGAAACCTTAAGAAGTCAGGGACGTTTGCTTGGAACAAAAAACATTGCAGGTTCAGCCGATGTTTACACTTTACATTCACATGGTGCTAATGTGCTTTCAATAATAACCGGAAATTTGCCTTCACAGTATCTGGGTGCAGCACCTGATGCTTCTTTCTGGCTTATTCGTACAGAGGTCGACCCAAGCGAATATCTGGTCGAAGTTGATTTTTGGGTTTCGGGCATTGAGTTTGCCGACAGCGTTGGTGTCGATGTTGTAAACTCATCGCTCGGTTATACTGAATTTGACGATCCTGCCATGAATTTTACCTACAATGATATGAATGGAACGGTATCACGCGCAAGCATTGCAGCACGAATGGCAGCAGAGAAAGGAATTATTGTTTGCAATAGTGCAGGTAATAGTGGAAATACTGTTTGGAAATATATTGGTTCACCTGCAGATGCGGATAAAATTCTAACTGTTGGCGCAGTAACATCTACAGGTACTGCTGCAAGTTTTTCATCTTATGGGCCTGCTTCGGACAGTCGCATAAAACCCGAGGTAAGTGCTATGGGTAGTGGCACTGCACTTATTGGTACAACCGGTACAGTAACCTGGGGTAGCGGAACTTCGTATTCTTCTCCCATTATTGCCGGAATGATGGCTTGCTATCTTCAATATGTTAAAGCAAATCGAACACGCTATTATATTGATGATATATTGCAATCTGTAATTGCAAGTAGTAGCCTTTACGGTTATCCCCATCCTCAGTTAGGTTATGGAGTTCCAAATTTTCAGGTTGCTATGGCTACTTTACCTACTTATAGTAATATTTACGAAGTAAAATCAAAAGACCTCCGGATTTATCTTGATAATTCAAATAAAATTCTCAGATTAAGTTTAGTGAACGAAAGTTATATTGATGGACAAATAATTGTTTATAACATTGCCGGACAAATGTGTGCAACAAAAGACATTTCTTATAAAGAAATGAAACTTGATGTGAATGATCTACAATCGGGAGTATATGTTGTAACTGTTCGCAAAAACGGAATAGCTGAATCGCAGAAGATTATTATTAAATAAGTTTTGACTGTATATATCTAAATTTGATGATTTTAAGATCTGAGAATTGCAAAGCTAAGAAAGTTTAATTGCCTTATGGTTTATTAAAAAATAAGCCTTCTCACTTCTCGCTCCAAATTCCTTTAATAATGGTTTCAATAACCCTATCTGAACTTACCGACCGGGTAAAACAACTTGTCAGCATAAGTTTCGACGCTCCGCTTTGGTTGCGTGCGGAAGTGGCTGAATTGCGTGAAAATACCAACGGACACTGTTATCTTGAGTTTATTGAAAAAGACAGCAATTCTGATAATGTCGTAGCCCGAATGAAGGCAACTATCTGGTCAAATTCATGGCGAATGCTGAAACCTTATTTTGAAAGTGTTACAGGCCAGTCAATCAGGGTTGGTATGAATCTGCTTGTGGCAGTGAGTGTTGAGTTTCATCAATTGTACGGTATAAGTTTGAATGTCCGCGATATAGACCCTGCTTTTACAGTAGGCGAACTTGCAGCACGACGAGTACAGATTATTCGTCAGTTGGAAGCCGATGGTGTTATTGATATGAACCGTAGTTTAATTTTTCCGGAACGACCGCAACGTATTGCAGTCGTTTCTTCGGCTACAGCTGCAGGGTACGAAGATTTTTGCAATCAGCTAAATTCTGAAATTTCTGGATTTGCCTTTTATACGCATCTTTTCCCTTCTATTATGCAGGGCGAACTAGCTGAAAATTCAATTATTGCCTCGCTTGAAAAAATTTATGAAAATGCCGATTTGTTTGATGTAGTTGTTATCATTCGTGGTGGAGGTGCCTCTACCGACCTTAGTTGTTTCGATTCATACAATCTCGCGTTGAATTGTGCACAATTTCCACTTCCAATAATTACCGGAATCGGTCATCAGCGCGATACTACTGTACTTGATATGGTGGCAAATACTTCGGTCAAAACTCCAACTGCAGCTGCTGCGCTTCTAACCGAAAAAATGCAAGAGACAGAATCAAAAGTTTTATCTGTTGCTGTGAATATTTTCAGCTTACTAAATGAAAAGATAGTCATAGAAAACCGTAAAGTTGATACTTTTAAATGGCAAATTAAAAGTCTGCTAAGTTCAAAAATAAATCGTAAACGTTTATTGCTACAAAAACATGTAGGCAAACTTAAATTGCTCACTAAAAGCATTATACAATATCGGCAAAATTGGTTGAATCTTATTGAAAAAAGTATCGAGTCACATTCACCTGCATTTTTGTTGAAACATGGATATTCCATTTCTACCATTGCAGGAAAGAGAATTACCTCCGTAAAACAGGTAACAACAGGTAATATTATCAGAACTTATGTACACGATGGCGATTTTGAAAGTGAAGTGATTAAATAAATTTGAAAATTCGGAATTTGAAAATTTGAAAAAACGAAGTTCACATCAACGCCGTTCATAACAATGAAGTTAAATATCAATGCAGTTAAATCAAAATGAGTAAAATTACACTTGAAAATATGGAGTTTCATGCATATCACGGTTGTTTGGAGCATGAACAGGAGTTAGGAAATACCTATCTGGTTACTGTAATTCTCGATGTGGATACTTCGATTGCTGAAGTGTCGGATGATCTGCATGATACGCTAAATTATAAACAAGTTTACGAAGTAGTTAAGGAACAAATGACCATACCTTCAAAACTTATCGAACATGCCGGTAACAGAATAATAAATGCAGTATTTACTAAATTCAATAGTGTAAAAAAAATCGATGTTCAGTTGTCAAAACTCAACCCCCCGCTTGGAGGTAAAGCTGAAAAGGTTACAATTACTCTCAGTAAAAATCGGTAAGTTTTTTTGTTTAATTCAACATTTATTAATAAGAATAAGCTAATTATTTAGCGCTTAAAATCTTCAATTATATACAATTAATTTAAAACTTATAGAATTTTTCCCAATTAAACTCAACAAATAAGTTCCTGTTGTAGGTTTTTGATTTAATACAATTCGGTTCAAATCTGTGTCAATTGTTCCTGTGTCAATTAATCTTCCGTTTAAATCTTTTAATTCCCATGAAAGAACTTCTGGAATGGAATTTATTAGATGTATAACATTTTCTTTCAGTGGTTGTGGGTAAATAATTAACTGAGAGTTTTGATATAAACTTCCGATAAAAGTCGCGTTTACTGTAAAATTTATGCGTGTTTCTGTAATGCTGTTCCACGTACTTTGTGAGTTTCCATATCCGGTAATTTTTACAAATCGTGCTTTTTTATCTTCAAAATCATACAATTCGAGTTCTGTAGTTTTACCGCTCGAAGCGCCGTTATATACTTCGTTAAATATTTCGCCATCTTCGGAAAGCCCTATTGAAAAATACGCCAGGCGCGAAGCTCCGTTGAAAAATGCCAACTCTACAGAATGTACTGTAACTGTTTCGCCCAAATCGTACAAAATCCATTGTCCTGCGCCATTTGCCGACCAGCGTGTACCCAGATCGAAGTCCATGGTTTTGTCCGGTGTGTTTGATGTGCCTGTTTCGTAGCCGCTCGCAGTGATATTTACTATTCCGGAATAAACAAATGAAATGTTGTCGCCATCTTCAATTATTTCTCCGTTTATCGACTGTACATTTTTTACTTCCAAAATATAGGATCCGTGTTTTAAATCAGATGTTTCCAAAATTACCGTACTGTCATTTTTTCCCTTTATTGCATTTTTTATGTTGATGTCTTTGATAGAGTAGTTCAATGCGTTAAGAGCTGTTGTATTCTGAAAAGAATTACTGAAAGTTACCTGAACCTTGTTTTTGGTAATAGCTTTTGCTGAAGTGATAAAAAAATCGGACGGAACAGGCATTTCGCCTTTGGCAAGTTTTAACAGTTCGGTGCCTGCAAGTAAAAATGCTCCAACGCCAAAATCGGCAGTTGAACTTGCAGTTACCGGTTGCGAAGAGGATGGGCTTGATCCAACTCCTTGCACATAACCAAGTAATCCGCTTTTTTGAACTGAAGTGTTTACAAGTGCATTCCATGCACTTACGACGAAGGGATAATAACTTGCCGAATCGAGCAAGCCGTTATTAATTCCCCATGCAATGCTATATGTGAAAAATGCCGTTCCGCTGGTTTCCGGTCCGCCATAATCTTTAGGATCATCGAGGCTTGCATACCAAAATCCATCAGCCTGCTGGCGTGCTTTTAATGCAGTTGCCATCGCTCTGAAAGTTTCGATATATTCATTCCTGTTGATATGATTTTCCGGCAATAATTGCAAAGTCCGCACATGCGCCGCTATTACCCAACCATTTCCGCGCGACCAGTACGAATCTTCGCCGTTTGGAGTGTAGTACGGCGGATCGAACGATTCATCGCGATACCAAAGATTTTCGGAAGTATTGTAGAGTTTTCGGGTAACTTTGGTATTGGTATAAAGCTGATACATTTTATCGAAATACTTGTTGTCGTTGTACAATACACCCAAACGCGAGAAAACCGGCATTGACATGTAAAGCGCATCAATCCACCACCAATCGTCTGCTTTGGACGAATTCACCATATTATCTATACTTGCCTTAATATTGGCAATTTTGTAGTTCTGTTTTTCGGCATCCAATTTATAAAGATCGATATAAACCTGTCCGCAGGTTTGGTTATCGGCGTTGCGTGTTGAGTTTCCACCATTCAGCGACCAATTATTATTATTCGCCCATAAATTCATGTAATCTAGGTAATTTTTCTTAGGATAAACTTTATAAAATTCCATATTGCCGGTAAAATATGCTGCGCGTGCCCACTGATTATTTCCGGGCGAAGGATTTTGCGAAATCCAGTAATTGTTTACGGTTTTCATTACCGATAATATTTCTTTTTTTGATGACAAATCTTGCGAGTAAACAAAAAAATTAATGGTAGAGCAAAAAAGAAGAAGTAAAAGTCGATTTATCATGGTAATGAGATATTTTGCTATAAAATCTGAAACTAACGAATGCAAATTTAATGTCAATAAGCTAATGCAAGGAATACAATCTGTTCAAATTGGAAGAAAAGTTGATAAATCTACATAAAATCAATTATGATAGTTTTTTTTGATTTGCTAAACAATTTATGATTTATGGGTTCGACCGCTATCTATAAAAACTTTCAGGTTCAGAATTCGTAATTGACAAACCTGAAATTACTGTCGAAAATGAAAGAATAACTGCAATTGAAGGTACAAAAGATGGCTTGTTGCTATCGGTTGAAAAAACCTTGAATACAACCCCAAAGCCAAAAACTGTTTCGGATGTGGTGTTTATTGGCGATTAATACCATTAATTTGATAATAAAAAATTGAGGCTGTCTCAATACTGAAACAGCCTCAAAATTATAAAAAATCATTAATTAATAACCCTCATTCTGTTTAAATACATCAGGATTTGTAACCGCATCCATTTGTACCTGCGGAATAGGACGATAATAATGTTTTGGGGCAATATTTGCTTTTGCCTGTGCATTGCGAGCTTTCACATAATCAACCAATTTTTTGGTACGTTTCAGATCGAACCAGCGTTGTAGTTCGCCACAAAGTTCAATAGCGCGTTCTTCCAATATTGTATCGATAGTAACCGTTCCTGTTCTTTTATTGTCTTTGCCGGGAATTGCCCGTACATCGCGTAACTGGTTGATAGTAGCTAAAGCGTTTCCTCCAGTATTTAGTTCACACTCAGCTTTTATCAAATACATTTCAGCCAAACGAATAACAATCTGATCGCGATACGAAATATCATGCGTCGGATAATTCGGATCGAATCTGTTGTCGAGGAATTTTTTAATTCCGGGAAACGATTTCCATCCTCCAATATTATTATTATACCTGTTATCTCCGTAAACATCCGAAATCGCTTTATTTGCTTCGGTTGGTAAAGCAGTAGAAATATCGCTTGTTGTATAAACGGGTATATCGCCATTATACATAAACTGAATACGATAGCGGTTTTTAGCCCAGTTTTGTTTTGCTATACCGGCAGGAGAATTACCATCGAGCGGACAATAATAAATGGCGGTATCCTGCATGAGTGGATATTTTTTTGAACTTCCTTCCAATCCCGGGGCAATGGTGTAAGCTGTCAATAAAGTTGCTTCAGGGCGTTGGTCGGTTGCACGGTTTTTCTCCATTAAATCCCACAGGTAAAGCGAAGGCAAATAACGGGTAAATCCGCGTCCATAAGGCGAGTACTTTTCAGCAACATAAACTTTTTGTCCGGTTTTAGTATTTGTAATATAGTAAGTACTTTCGCCCAAAGCACGTACAAAAACTTCGTTCCCGTTATTTCCAAGGTCGCTGGCGCCGTTATTCCACATACTTACAAACATAAGCAGCATGGCATTTCCTCCACGAGTATAGCCGGTACGTGTTATCAGCGAATTATAATCAAGTGGATTGCCTTTAGCATCGGTACGATAACGTTTAGGAATACAGTTTACTGTGGTTTTCAAATCGCCTGAATAAGTAATGCCGAAAATCGCTTCTTTATTTTTACCAACATCTTCGTTAAGCATATCCCAGGTGTCAGCATAGTTAGTATAAAAACTTGCAATTCCGCTTCCAATTACTGCTTCGGCTTCGGCTTTAGCCAGTGCATAAGAAGCCGTTTTTCCTAACCATGATGCTTCGTATAACAAAACACGGGCTTTCAAAGCTCGGGCTGCCCAATAATTCGCACGTCCGTCTGCTTTGGTTTTGTAATTGGCAGCTTCAAATTGTGCAATCGATTTATCCAGATCTTCCAATATTTTGGTATATACATCGGCTTCTTTCATACGTACCGGAGTTGTTGAAAACGATGTAATAGGGGCATCATTGTAAGGGATATCACCCCAAATATTTACCATGTGGAAATAATAAAATGCACGCAGGAAGTATGCTTCACCCATGTATATTTTTCTCTCAGTTTCGTTTATCACATTGTTTTTCGGAACGAAATACAATGCGTTGTTGCAAACATCAACTGCGCTGTAAAACATTTCCCAGTATTCGTCCAAACAAGCGTTATCGTTTACACCTGCCATTGTCAGCGAAGTGATACTGTATGAATTCAGCGATTTTTGTTTGTTATCAAAACCATAATAGAACAAGTCTGAACCCATTTCAGCAAGTCCCAAAGAAGGTTCTTTTCCGTACCATCCGCGGGCAAAACTGTAACATGAAGCCATCAATCCTTTAATTCCCGAACTTGTTGAGTAAGTCAAATCTGCAGTCTGGCCTACTTTATTATTCTCTTCCAGAAAATCTTCGCACGAGAAGAGAATAAAAATACTGCAAAATGCAGCAATAAATATTTTAATTTTGTTTTTCATATCATTATAAATAATTAAAAATAAGACTTTTATGATTTATTAAAATTCAAGATTTAATCCTACTACAGCTTGTTTAGCAAGTGGGAATGAAATTGAACCTCCGCGTTCGGAGTCGTAGTTAGGTATAGCGCTGAAAGTAAAGTAGTTTTTAAGCGAGCCATATACTTTCAGGTTGTTAATATGTACACTCTTCAATATTGAAGAAGGAATATTGTAAGATAATGTTACATCCTTAATTTTGAAGAAATCAGCTTTTTCGTAACGGAGTGCTGTGCCGTAGGTTGAGAAAACTGCTGAAGCAGCGCCCGGGCTTGGGAATTTTGCACCTGTGTTGGTCGGTGTCCAATAATCAAGATCGCCCCAGTTGGCTGTTTCATAATTCAATTGTGAATTCATATCATAAGAAATGTAACCTCCCAAGCGCGCATAAAGTTGGAATGAAAGCGCCAGATTTTTATACTCAATAGTATTATTCATACCAAAAATGTGTTTTGGAGTACGGTCGTAAACTCTGCGGTCGTCGCTATTGAGTTTTCCATCATCATTTGCGTCAACGATTTTCATGGTACCCGGATTTCCGTATCCTGCAGGAGCACCATTGGCAACATAATTCAGGGTTTCTCCCGGATGACGGGCTTCCCAATCAGTTTTGTATTGAGCAAATTCGCCCACATTCCAGATTCCATTGGTTTCGAAATCGTAGAAAATTTTCACCGGTTGTCCTACAATCAGCCATTCTGCACCACTAACCTGGTATTTGTCAATTCCGGCAGTTAAACCTACGATCTCATCTTTTCCCTGTGTATAAGTCCAGTTGATATCATAAGAGAAATCTTTTGATTTCAATACCAGCGTATTCAGTTCAATGTTTAATCCGCTTCCTTTCGTTTCACCTACGTTTGATAGTACTGTTGTAAATACCTGCGAAGGAGGTGCAGTTCTGAGGAAAAGTAAATCGTAAGTGTGCGAAGTATAATAATCGATACTACCTGAAATACGGTTATTTAGGAATCCGAAATCGATACCGTAGTTCATGGCTTGCGTTGTTTCCCATTTCAATTCAGCATTTCCCATTTGACTTGGAATACGTCCTGCAATGTCTTTTCCACCCAAATAATAATAAACATCGTAACCACTCAACTGCGATAGTGTTTGATAAGGTTCAATTGCTGCGTTACCCGATACACCCCAGGATGCGCGCAACTTCAGGTTCGATAACCAGTCTTTTGTGCCTTCCATAAAACTTTCATCACTTACGCGCCATGCTCCCGATACTGATGGGAAATAACCGTATTTATTGCCTGTGGCAAGTGGCGATGAACCATCGCGACGGAATGAAGCAGAGAACAGATATTTACCATCGTAGCTGTAATTCAAACGTCCGAAAAGTGAAAGCATAGTGTTTTGAGTGTAACCTGTAGTAACTACCGGAGTACTTATCTTTTTAACATCGTAAAATGAACTTACATAGTAATGTTCTTTACCGGCATCACCTTCAGTTCTCGAAAACTCATATACATTTTTGTACATGCTATGACCTAATAATGCCGAAATGTCGTTTTTCCCAATTTTGGTGTTATAATTCAGCAGATTATCCCATGTGTATTTGGTATTCTTGTCGTATAACAATGTTATGTAACTTGTACTTGGCGATTGATAACGGGCAACGCTTTCGTAGTCCTGATATTGTCCATCGCGTTTATTCGATCGGTCGAGAGCGAACATGGTTTTAAAACTCAAACCTTTAATCGGGGTAACTTCGATATAACCATTTCCGAAAAAGCGTGTGGTTTCCACATTATGAACAAAATTGCCATCAATTTCGTCGAGTAATGGATTACAGTGTGCAGCATAACGGGCATTTGGAGTTGCCAAAAGTGTTCCGTTGTTATTGTAAGGACGGGTGATGGAAGTCATTTTCATCGATTGTCCGAATACACTACTATTACGAGTGTCATGATCGCGGAATGTGTAAAGCATATTCGCACCTGCTTTCACATATTTACTGATTTTATGATCGATGGCGAGTTTTCCGTTATAACGATCCAACTGGTCGTTTTTCATCAATCCTTGTTCGTACATGGCACCAAATGAAAGATTGAAGTTTGTTTTCTCGTTTCCACCCGAAACTGAAGCTTCGTAATTCTGGGTTACACCGTTTTGTAAGATAATGTCGAGCCAATCGGTGTAAGTTTTTGTGTTGTAAACATCCATTTCGGTAAAATCGGCTCCGGTTGGTGTGCCTGTGAGCACTTGTTCTACTGTAGTAGCGGCTGTGCCCCAGTTCCCTGATGCAAAATCGAGTTGATAATTTCTCTTGTCGCGCAGGAACTGAACTTCTTTCTCGCCAAACATAATTCGTGGTACGTTTGTAGGAGTATTCGACGACACAAATGAATTGAAGTTTACCTGTGTTTTACCTGCTTTACCGCGTTTGGTAGTGATTATAATTACACCATTTGCGCCTTTGCTTCCGTAAATTGCAGTTGAGGAAGCGTCTTTCAAAACTTCCATCGATTCGATGTCGGAAGCGTTAATATCGATGGTTGAACCATATTCAACTCCATCAACCAAAATCAGCGGACTGTTTGATGCGGAAATCGAACGGTTTCCACGTAATGTCATTGTTATGCCTGAGCCTGACTGACCATCGTTTTGACGAATATCAAGACCAGCAACTTTTGCCTGCATTGCCTGCATAGGGTTACTGCTTGTGGTTTTCATAATGTCGGCAGTTTTAACAGAAGATACCGAACCTGTTAAATCACGTTTACGAACAACGCCGTAACCAATAACAACTAATTCGTCAAGACCTTTTGTCTCATCCTGAAGTATAACATTGATAGTTCCTGTAGTTATAGGAACAACTTGTTTTTGCATACCTACGTAAGATACTTCAAGTGTGCGGGCGGAAGCAGGTACATCGAGTCGGAAATTACCTTTCATGTCGGTTATCGTACCTGTTGTAGTTCCGGTAACTACAACTGATGCTCCAATAATCGGTTCTCCTGTGGCGTCTTTCACCACTCCATTTACTGTTCGGGTTTGTGCCCATACCATTCCGAAAAATGTAACAGACATAACAAGGAACAATACTTTTCGAAAGATTGAATTGTGTTTGCTCATTTTAAATAATAATTTAAGGGATTTTTTTGGTGTTTGTTGTGAATAATTCTTTAAATTTATTTATGCAAAATTAATCGGTACATTATCACTTAATGTGTAAAAATTGACACAAAAGGTGTACTTTATGATTTTAAGTCTGCTGAAAATTCATTTAAAAGGTTTTTATATAAATTTCAACATCTTGCACAAAATTTTTTTAGAATAATTGTCAGATGACATTTATTGATTAAATTTAATAGTTTATTACCAGCGATTTTTAAGTTCGAAAAAGGAGAGGATACCGGTAAAAAAAATATAAAAAGGATAAACAAAAGACAGAAGAAGAGCTTTGATGAAAAGTTTCTCGATGCGATAAAAACTGTTGACTGATTTCAGAAATATAAAATCAGAAATAAATTTCAAAACAAATATAACCATCCATACTAACGCATAAGTAGAATGAATGAACAATAGAAGCAGCATTAAAACCTGACTAAAACTAATGCCGAAAATTACAATTGAAGTAATTACTATATCTTTATCAGTATAGTATTTTGCCTTGCTGCTCCAACGAATTCTTTGCCTAAAAAAACTTTTCAGGCTTAATTTTGTACCTGTGGTTACTAATGCATCACTATTTTTTAAAAAATAAATTTTTCCCCCATGTTTTTTTACGCTTAACAGAAGAAAAACATCATCGCCTGATGCTGTTTCGAAGCGAATTTCATTTTTACTTTGTTCCCAAGCTCCACGTGTAAAAGCCATATTGGCAGCATTACACATTATCGGTTTACCGGCTCCTATAGCTCCGGCTCCGGAAGCATTCAAACTTGTAAATTCAATTTCCTGTAAAGCATCGAAAAGAGTTCCTTTACCGGACATAGTGACAGGAGCGCTTATTAAGTCGGCTTTGGTTTCATTATAATATGCAACAATGCTTTCAATCCAACCTTCTGTATGGGTGCAGTCGGCATCAGTGGTAATTATTAGTTCACCTGTTGATTGCTTTACTCCTTCTGCAATAGCTTTTTTTTTGCCTTGATGGTTGTGAAGTGAAATAATTTTGGCATTGCTAAACCCATCTATGTTTTCTTGAAGGATTTTTAGAGTGTTGTCGGTTGAGAAATCATCAACCAATATAAGTTCAAAATTTTTGAACGATTGTTTTATCAAACTGTTGAGAAGTGATGCAGCATTTTTTTCTTCGTTGTGTAGAGCTATTATAATGCTTACCGAAGGTGGAGTCTCTTTTAACTTTTTAGATTCTATGGATGGAATCTTTTTCCACCCACGTATAAAATAAACTATCAGAACTAAGTATGCACTAGATAATATTACTACAATGTATGTAACGTAGAGAATCAAAATAGAATATTTTTGAAAATAATATATTTTTTTCAAAGATATAAAAAATCAACACAAAAAAAGCACACCTCTTCTGAAGTGTGCCCTTTGATGTTTAATGAAAGTTGTATTTAGTTCATTTTAAGAGAGTTACATTTCTTACATGTGCCTTTGTACGAAATTTCAACTGCATCAATAATGAAGTCTGATAAATCAGGTAATTTGAAATATTCATGGTTTAGATTAAAAATATCGTGAACATTCCCGCAGTTTTTACAAATAAAATGTGCATGTCCTGAAATGTCTGCATCATAGCGGGCATTCTTTTCGTCGATAACCAGCATCTGTACAGCCCCTTTTTCTACAAAAAGGTTGAGCGTGTTATAAACAGTTGTTTTAGATAGGGTTGGCATTTCGGGACTTAATGACATGTAAATCTCATCAACTGTAGGATGAGTTTTATGAGTCATTAAATAATCCATTATTGCAGTACGCTGAACCGATGGTTTTATGTTAAACTCCAGAAGATATCTGTGTGTTTTAATATATGAGTTCATTGTTTTTTTGAATTTGACATATTTATTAAATTGAGCACAAAAATATATATTAATATAAAAAGTTGTATTCGATTAAATTTTAAATAACATTTATTGACACAATAAAGCCACAACTTATTATTTTTTTTAAGTTGTGGCAGTTTTTAAAAATATTGCTAAATCTCTACAAAATACCCAGTTCGTTAAGTACATTATTCGTTGAACGAACTGCATCAGCACTTTGTGCAAATAGTTTTTGTTCTTCTTCGTTCAGGTTATAGTCCAGAATTTCTTCTACACCATTTTTACCTATCAGACAAGGTACTCCCATACAAATATCATTTTGGCCATATTCACCTTCGAGATAAACACTGCAAGGGATAATTTTCTTTTTATTATGAAGTATTGACTGTACAAGATAAGCAACTGAAACTCCCGGAGCAAACCATGCTGAAGTGCCAAGTAACGAAGTTAGAATTGCACCACCGCGCATTGTGTTACTAACTACTTCGTCAAGTTTTTCTTTGCTGAGAATATCGGTTACATGACGACCCTTGTAGGAAGCAAAGCGAGTGAGTGGTATCATAGTTGTGTCGCCGTGACCGCCAATAACCATACAATGTACTTCGTTTTGGTTGGCGTTCATTGCTTTTGATAAGTAATATTTAAAGCGTGCAGTGTCAAGTGCACCTCCCATGCCTATAACTCTGTTTTTTGGCAATCCCAAAGCTTTTAATGCCAAATAGGTCATTGTATCCATTGGATTACTTACAATAACAAAAATAGCATTGGGTGAGTATTCGAGTGCTTTTTCGGCCACATCTTTCACAATGCCAGCGTTAACACCAATAAGTTCTTCACGCGTCATGCCCGGTTTGCGGGGAATTCCTGAAGTTATAACAACTACATCTGAGTTTGCCGTTGCTGAAAAATCGTTTGAACTGCCCATAAGTTGCGAGTCAAAGCCAAGTAAAGCAGCTGTTTGTTGCATATCCATCGCTTTACCTTCAGAAACACCTTCTTTAATATCGATTAGTACTATAAGGTCAGCTATTTCTTTAAACGCTAAAACATTTGCACAAGTTGCACCTACATTACCCGCACCAATTATTGTTACCTTTTCCATAAAAATTTATTTTTGATTGTTGTTT